>JAQBUS010000008.1 GCA_027623875.1 Pseudomonadota bacterium | reverse complement strand
CAGTCACAATACTCATAAGGACCAATCTTGGGTTTCTTATAACCAAAGTTAACTCCTTAAAGCGCCCAAGCATAATTAAAACAATACCAGCGATTGGAACAGACCAAATAATCCTATGCGCAACAATCTCAATTGGTGATATATGCGACATTGCTTTCATATAAATAGGTAAGAACCCCCAGATTACATAAGCAGAAATAGCAAATATAAAACCCTCAAGAGAGTCACCTCCTGACCTATTAGAACTCATTTCTTTTCGTACTTCCATTCTATAAAAAAACCAAATCTTGGATGTTAATCCATCGTTTATCTCAATCTTGCAACGCCGCCGTTAAAAACTTTAGCTCTACCTCTAATGCTTCTCTAAACAGATCCGTGTCCGGCCATAAGGCTCCAAAATGTCCGCCATCAATAGCATAAAACTCCTTACTACAGGTCAAGCAATCAAACACATGGCGCTGTATATTCGGCATAATACGGGGCATTTCATCATTTCTCCCGACAACCATAAGCGTTGGACAGCTAATAAAACTCGCTGTCACCTGTGGTGAAAAGGGGACTTCTGTTTTAGGAATAATCCGAGTAACTATGTTCTCCCAACCACTCCCATATTTACCACCCTGATCAATAAACCACTTAAAGGCCTGAATCGGCCCTAGTAAAGAGGGGGTTCCATTTTGCTCAGAAGACACTACTGGCATAGGTCCCTCTATAATCCCTTCTTTAATTTTTGATATATCTGTGTTTATAAAAATATCCTTAAGTTGAGAGAAGGTTTTCTCTAAATCTGAAATTTCTAGAGGTACCGGACCACATGGCGGACAGTAAGCCACAATGGCACTAAGGTCCTCGATTAGAGCACCTACAGTTAAAACCAGTGCTCCACTGAAGCTATCCCCCCATAAAATTATTTGACCATTATAGACATTTTCCATAGCTCGAACAAATTCAACTGCATCTCGAAACCCACGACCTTGGACCCAAGGATTTATTGTTTGACGCAACTTACCACCACTTTCTCCAAATCCTAGATGATCATAAAGTAATACATTAAAACCCGACTTCTGAAATTCTTCAGCGTATCTATCTAAAGCCATAGTAATTGTAGCTGATGTTCCATGTGCCATAACGATACAGGGGTCGGTTTTCTGCGCGCTCGTTAAATATAACCTGCCTCTTATTATTCCTCCTTCAGATGTAAATTCTACTTTCTTAAAGCTCGATGGTAGCACTTATTTTCTCCTAAACTGAAACTTAACTTGTACTTATCTATTTTATAACATTAACGCTTATATTCTTGTCTATTGCTATAGGCTTTTAACAACAAGAAATTGAAAAAAAAACAACCTAAATAATACCGCCTTACTGAGGGATAACATGCAAGAGTTTTTTAAAAGTAGCCCTAAAGTTGTTGCTGCCCTATGTGCAATGGTCGGGGTTTTTTGTTTTTCTTTAAATGATGTCAGTATAAAATATTTAAGTACTGGTTATCCATTGCACGAAATAACCCTAATACGTTCAGCTGTCGCACTTTGTTTTATCATGACAGTTATCGTTCCACTAAACGGGGGTATTAGCAAACTACGTACAAAATTACTTAAGATTCATATAATCCGAGGGATTTGTGTCGTTTGCGCAAACATGTTCTTTTTTATGGCTTTAGCCGCCCTCCCTATAGCTGACGCCGTAGCCATATTTTTTATTAGTCCACTCCTTATAACTATTCTTTCAATCATATTTTTAAATGAAAAAGTAGGTGTGTGGCGTTGGAGCAGTATTATAATAGGTTTAGTTGGGGTACTAATTATCTCAAGACCTGGCACGGCCACTTTTCAAATTGCCTCAGTTTTTCCTATGCTTGCAGCGCTTTGTTACGCTTTTTTACATATTTTAACACGAAAAATAAGAGCAACGGAAAGTGCCTCAACGATGGCCTTTTATATACAGCTTACTTTCCTAGTGATCTCGATAGCAATCGGTTTAACATTGGGAGATGGGCGCTTTAACGAAAATAGAGACCCTTCTCTTAGTTTTATCTTTAGAGAATGGATAGTTCCTGTCAGATCAGACTATTTGATTTTAACCATGCTAGGGTTAACAAGTGCATTAGGCGGATTACTTATCTCCCAAGCTTATAGATTGGGGGAGGCAGCATTCGTGGCCCCATTCGAATATATTGCGATGCCTATGGCAATCTTTTGGGGTATAATGATTTTTTCGGAAACTCCTGGTCTTTATACTTGGTTAGGTATTGTATTAATTATTTTTTCTGGATTATTTATGGTTTGGCGAGAAACGAAAACTCAAAAAATACCAAAAAAAATACCAAGATATAGGCGACCGTTTTAAAAAATTTAATGGAGTTATTATATTATGTACTTTGAAGATTTCACTGTAGGTTTTGAATTTAAAACAAATTCAAGGACTCTAACTAAATCTCAAATTATTGAGTTCGCTAATGAGTGGGACCCGCAGGGGTTTCATATCGATGAGGTTGCTGCGCTAAAGTCTCCCTTTAAAGGAATTATTGCTAGTGGCTGGCATACGCTTCTAGTCGGATTTAAACTTATTTTGGAGACAGGCCTATTTGAAGAAAGCTCTATAGGCTCTCCAGGTATGGAGGACGTCAAATGGGTCTTGCCGGTTCGCCCCAACGACAAACTGTACGTAATCGGAAAGGTATCCGCCTCAAAAATATCCAGAACAAAGCCGGATCGTGGGTTTGTAAATATAAACTACTCAATAATTGCTAACGATAAGACTTTAGTTTGTTCATACATAGCCACTCATATTTTATGGATTAAAGGCATGAAGCCATTGAGTTGACCCATAATTAAAGAATAAGTGAAAAGGAATCCCAACCATTTTAGGTTAGAGCCCCCTATTTTGACTTCATAATCGGAAAACTTAAGGAGAAAAGTTTTGATAATCTCCCCGCAAGTTAAAATCATAATATATTAATAATAAGAGCCAATCACTCTTACATTTTAATATCAATTATGCAACTTTCTTTACTCATTTATATGATGGCCAGGTGTCTGTTAATCGGTATCCTCCAGGCCAAGGATCTTGAGGATCAAGCATATACTGATGTGTTCCCGTAATCCAAGCTCGCCCAGTAATTTCTGGTATAATTGCCGGTATTTTACCAACTAAAACATCCTCAATAATTTTCCCTAAAAACTCTGAATCGATAATTGAGCGTGCTAAAAATGTATCTCCGACCTTCATAATACCCGAAGCTCGCAAAAGCGCCATTCGAGCAGATACTGCTGTCCCAGTTGGCGACCTATCAATTTTTCCAGGCTGTATTGCGACTACAGATTTTGCTGAAAATTCATTCCCTCTCTTATCTAGAGGTCCAGCAAAAAGACAAAAAGAAATATGGCTCCAATTCGGGTTCTCCGGGTGCATAAACTTTAATTGAGAATTGGCAGCATTTGTTATCCTAACTCCCAGTTCAGATAAGTCTCGGGCTTCATGTTGCAACAAGTTAAACCCGAGTTCACTAGCATTTACGACTACAAAGGTATCCCCTCCATAGGCTGTATCTACTGTAACATCTCCAAATCCAGGTACCGCAACCTTTACGCCCATATCGCCAACAAAAGAAGGTAGATTTTGAACGGATATCTTATGTGCCTTACCATCCCTACACTCCGCCCTTACCCTCACCAATCCACCAGGTGCCTCCAATGTCAATTCAGTAATTGGTTCTTTCATCTCTATTATACCGCTATCTAGTAAAACGGTAGCTACACATATGGAATTAGAGCCGGACATTGGCGGCGTGTGCTCAGGCTCCATTATAATCCAACCCATTTGAGCATCTGGATGCTTTGCAGGAACCAGTAAATTAACATGCCTAAAAACACCCCCTCTTGGTTCATTAAGCATAAAATCTCTGAGGCGTTGATCCTTCTCAATCCAAGTCCGCTGATCCCAAAGTGTTTCTCCGGGCGGCGGCAAAACACCTCCAACGATTACATCTCCGACTTCACCCTCAGCATGGCAAGAAATTACGTGAATGGTTTGAGTGCTTCGCATAGTTTAATAAGGCCTTAAAAAAAATTAATATTACAATTATTAGGCATAACAGTAGAATTCTGTGTAACTTAATAGAAAAAATACTACTTCATCGTGATGATGTAAAACTCCATTTACGCCTTATCTTAAAGCTTTAAGCAATCTGATATATTTTTTGCGATTTCCTCTAGTAAATTTGGATAAAATAACGGGCCAGATTTTAGATCAACTCCCATCGGATTTAGAACTCCGATATGAGCATTGGTACCCTCTGTTACTGCATTAACAAGACCTCGGCTATACTGGGGTTCAGCAAACACGCAGGCAACACCCAGCTCCAGTATTAAATCTTTAATTTCTTTCAGCCGCGACGGGCTAGGTTTTGAGGCGTCAGACAAAGCAATCGCTCCGGAAGCCAAAAAATCAAACCTGTGTTCAAAATACTGATAAGCATCATGAAAAACTACAAAGCTCTTACTCCTATAAGGGTTGAGCATTATCAATATATTTTTCTCTACCGCTTCAATTATTAGTTTTCCTTCATGTGCATTTTGTAAATAAATATTAGAGTTCTTTGGATCTAACTTAGATAGCTCTGTTGCTATAACATCCAACCAAAGCTTACCATTTTCTGGGTCAAGCCAAGCATGTGGGTTATATTCATCTTCACTCTTTTCGACCCCAATTTCATGATTCTCTTCATGTGCATGATTTTCAAATGCTGCACCCTCTCTAAACGGTAATTTTTTTACACCCTTAGCTTTAAAAAGTTCAATAACTTTTGCTTTTTTTGAGATTGTTCCGACAACATTACCAAACCAAGGCGTCAACCCATCACTTACCCAGAAAACTATATCCGCAGCTTCAAGTGCAGCAGCCTCTGAGGGCCGCATATAATAATTATGCGGTGAAGATCCAGTTTCTACTAAAAGATCTGGAACAGCTAGACCCTTCAATACTTGTGACACAAGGGAATGCACAGGCAAAATATCAACAGATACACGCGGAACTTCGGCTAATGCAACTGATATTAGAGACAAAAATAGATAAGTGGCAACAAGAAACTTCTTCACAATCTTTTTCCTTTTTTCATTTCATATAGTATGTTATAGTATAACATTAATAGCATATAATATGTTATACTATAACAGTCAAGTGGGGGGATTAAAGATGGAAACACTTAGCTTTGAAAAACATGATCACAGGGCATGTATTGCTAAAAGCTTAGAGATTGTCGTTCGTTGCAGCAAAGAGGCAGAACTTCAATTTACTCCCACACGTAAAAAAGTTCTCGAGATCTTACTCGAGGAACACCGTGCACTTGGAGCCTACGAGATTCTAGAAAAATTGAGGGCTGACGGTATTTCCTCCCAACCACCAGTAGCTTACCGGGCATTAGATTTTTTAGTAAAAAATGGGTTTGCCCATAAAATTGAAGGACTTAACGCTTTTATAGCCTGTACAATTTTAGGGAAAGCACATTCTCCAGCCTTTCTTATATGCCGGATGTGCGCAGCAGTAGCAGAATCTCAACCTGAGAACTCTAGAGAGTACCTCGATGATACTGCCCAAAATGCCGGGTTTTTGATTGAAAACACGGTCATAGAAGCTCAAGGTCTCTGTCCCAAATGCCAAAGAGATTCAGTGGGATGAACTTACTTAATATATCTGAATTAACTATAAAAATTGGAAAAAAAACAGTGCTCCACAATGTGGGCCTTTCTGTAAAGCGAGGAGAGATAGTTACAATTGTTGGACCTAATGGTTCAGGAAAGTCCACACTTTTAAAGGCAATAATCGGGGCTCTCGAACCCGCTTCTGGAAAAGTAGAACGGAGTTCAGATCTACGTATTGGTTACGTTCCTCAGAAGCTACATATAGATCCAACTTTCCCACTCACTGTACGTCGATTCCTTTGTCTTCCCTATAGCTTTACCAAGTTAGCCATACAAAACTCATTGGAGCAAGCTGGCGTTGAAGATTTAGAACTACAGCAGATGGCAGACTTATCAGGTGGTCAATTTCAGCGTGTTCTTCTTGCTCGAGCTCTCTTAAGTAAGCCGAATTTATTAATTCTAGACGAACCCACCCAAGGATTAGATCAAGCTGGATCTGCAAATTTCTATCGTCAGATTGAAGAAGTTCGTAATCAGCTCACCTGTTCCGTATTAATGGTAAGCCATGAGCTGCACGTAGTCATGGCCACCTCAGACAAGGTAATCTGTCTAAATGGACATGTTTGCTGTGAAGGAAAACCGGAGCAAGTAGCCTCAGCTCCTGAATATTTAGCGCTTTTTGGTTCAGGCACTCAAGGAGCACTCGCTCTTTATAGACATGAGCACACACATTCGCATGATCAATCCCATGATCATTTTCATGAGAATTCATAATGATGACCTTGTTCGACAGCTTTCTGGTACGCGCTGCATTTGCGGGTTTTGGAGTTACCTTAGCAGCCGCTCCGTTAGGGTGTTTTGTAGTGTGGAGACGTATGGCTTACTTTGGAGAAGCAACAGCACATGCTTCAATCCTTGGAGTGGCACTAGCATTAACTTTTTCGTTCTCTTTATTCGGTGGAGTTCTAATTGTTGCATTACTTATGGCTACAGTAGTATCCGGAATTAGTAGCCGCGGTTATGCCATGGATACCTTACTTGGCGTAACCGCGCACTCTGCTCTCGCCTTTGGATTAGTATCAGTATCTTTATTACAAGGTGTTAGAATCGACCTAATGAGTTACCTATTTGGCGATATTCTTTCAGTCAGCAAAAATGATCTTTTGATGATTTGGGGTGGCGCAATATCAGTACTCATTATTATAAAATGGCGCTGGTCCGCATTATTAATTTCAACAATAAATCCAGATCTTGCTCACGCAAGTGGAATTAACCCTAAACGGGAACAACTTGTCCTGACTGTAGCATTGGCGATAGTGGTTGCTGTAGCAATTAAAGTGATTGGGATTTTATTAATTGCTGCAATGTTGATTATCCCTGCAGCTTCAGCACGACCTTTTTCCCAAACACCCGAGAGGATGGTTTTTATCGCAGCCTCTTTGGGAGGGGTCTCAGCAATTGGAGGTCTTCGGCTGGCTTATATTTATGATACTCCAACAGGGCCAACTATTGTGTGTGTAGCCACAACAATCTTTATAATGTCAATTATAGGCAATTACCTTCAACGTGCTTTTATCAAGTAAAATTAGATAATATACTATAAATAAGACCGTAATTCTTTAAAAAAGATTATAAAAAAGGCTGTTTAAATTTTTTGTCATATTTCAATCTAGGGTCCTTCAAAACCAGCTTCACGACCACATCTCCAGAAGCTCAAACCTGGCTTAATAATGGTTTTTTATGGCTTTTTGGGTTTAATCACGAAGAAGCCGTAGTGTGTTTTGAGAAAGCCATTACAGCTGATCCAAATTGCATAATGGCCAACTGGGGTATAGCTCATGCAATAGGGCCTAACTACAATAAAGTATGGGAGTTTTTTTCACGAAAAGAGAAAGCTTTAGCTCTTGAGCGCGCTCACAAAGCTTTAAGGGATGCAAAGGCCACATACAAATTCGCCACCCCTATAGAAATCTCTATGGTTGATGCTCTATTTCATCGATTTCCGTCCGACCCGACCATAGAGGACTATACCCCATGGAATGATGCCTTTTCCAATTCAATGCGTAAAGGGGAGAGCGAGTTTTCTAATAACCTTGACGTTACGGCCATTTTTGCCGAGGCACTTATGAACCGAGCACCCTGGAATCTCTGGGACCTGAAAACAGGAAAACCAACTGATGGGGCATCAACTCAAGAAGCAAAAAATGCTTTAGAAAAAGCGTTCTCCAGTCAACCTGAAGCTTGGGAACACCCTGGCCTGCTGCACATGTATATTCATCTTATGGAAATGTCCCCAAACCCGGAAAAAGCATTGCCTCACGGCGATAAGTTAGTCGACTTAGTTCCGGATTCTGGTCATCTCGTTCATATGGCAACACACATTGATGTGCTATGTGGCGACTATCAAAACGTTGTCTGGAGAAACAATAAGGCATCAATAATAGACAAAAAATTCTTTGACTATGCTGGGGGAGTAATTTTTATACGATATACCGAATCCACAATCTCCATTTTAAAATATATGGAGCAATGTTCCTTGCCCAGCCCACGCCCGCTTTATCTGCAGCTCAGGAATTACTTGATATACTTCCCGAACCAGTTGTGCGGTTTTTACCGGAGATGTTTGAAAGTTTTGTTTCTATGAAAATACACGTGCTTATTAGATTTGGAAAATGGGAAGACATCTTATGTGAGGTTTTTCCTGACGATGCTGAACTTTATAGTTATACCACAGCAATGCTGCGGTATGCTCGTACTGTGGCACTAGCAAACCTAGGAAAAATAACTGAGGCTAGTGCAGAAAAAGAACTCTTTCTAGCTGCAAAAAAATCTGTTCAAGAGGACAGAGCAGTATTTAACAACCCTTGTTCTGAGATCTTATTAGTAGCCGAACAAATGATGCTAGGTGAGTTAGCTTACAAGGCTGGACACACTAATAAAGGCCTAGAACACCTACGTAAATCAGTGCAGTTGGATGACGAGTTACTTTACGATGAACCGTGGGGATGGATGCAGCCAACGCGTCATGCCCTTGGGGCACTCCTTATCGATTCAGAGTTTTTTTATGAAGCTGAAGCAGTATATCGGGCTGACTTGGGTTTAGATAACTCTTTACCACGTCCAAGCCAACATCCAAGAAATGTCTGGAGCCTTCATGGTTTAAACGAATGTCTAGAGCATCGGGGAGAAAACCTAGAACGCCAGCTTATACGTCAACTCCTTGATCAAGCACTTGCAAGAGCAGAAATACCGATTAAGGCCTCTTGTTATTGTCGTTCAGAAAAAAAATAAATTTACAATTGAGAATTATACCCAGAAAATTCTAAAATCGGCAATACAATAGGTTAATGCAGATTTTCAAAATCTTTTATTTTTTACCGAAAATTTTTTGAAGCATGTAAAGACTGGCAGCAACAGATGGGCCTATTCCAAATGCAAACAAAATAGTGCCAACCCCAATAACACCTCCTAAAAAAAAACCTACAATCACGACAGTTATTTCAATTATACTTTGCACTAAAGCTCTTGGCGATTTTGTTAAACGCTGCAGCCCAGTTATTAGTCCGTCCCGTGGTCCGGGTCCTAAATTCGCAATCAAATAAATTCCTCCCCCAAAACCAGTTATTAATATACCTATTGTTGCTTGTAATAGCTTTAAAAAATATTGATCCGGGGCTGGCAAATAAGGTAGAGAAAAATCAATAACAAGCGCTATAATAATAGTATTAAGAATAGTCCCACTCCCTGGCATTTGCTTAAGGGGAATCCAACTTATCAAAATGATTATACTTATAATAAAGGTTGCAAAACCAATACTCCAACCAGCAACATTAGCCAATCCCTGGGCAAAAGCGCTCCAAGGGCTGACACCATAACCCGACGAAATTAAAACTGCTTCACCCAAGCCGAATAGAATAAGGCCTAGAATAAGAGCTAACAAAGACTCAAATGGTGGTCTTATAGTCAGCGCCTTAGGTGAACTCCAAAATAAAATTGGTATGGCCTTGATTGATAAAAAATTCACTATCATAGATTAAGCTCTTTTATATTTTGAACGAAGAAAATTGATTTAATTCATATATCCATCGTTGGTTAATCGCTTTTAAATTTTCATTTAAGGCCAAGCTGTTGTTTCTTCCATATCAAGCCCTTTAAAGCAATAATATTAGTAGCTTAACCTTCTACACCTGAGACTAAGTTAAGAGGTCTATCCCTGAGTAAAAGAGAGGGCGAGATTTACACTTTGGAACAAATTAGACGCAAGAAAAAAACCATCGGTAAGTTTAATAAATTCTAAACTTTAGCGTTTAATTTCAGCCTTTTCAGGGTCAATATTTTTTTTCAACAATGTTTGGTTTATATCTCCTGGACCATATTGATCGGAAGAGTTCGGCAACTCTAGTAATGATTGAGGCCCATCTTCCTCTTCTGAAGAAAGTTCCTTCCAACTAAGAGTATCAAAACTTTTACAATTTCGGCATACGGGCACCCAACTTGTATGAAGGTGAAAACAATTTTCACAAACCCACTGGGCCCCCCGAGGAGCCTTGAGGGCCTGCGTTAGCAAATCCCTAACATCCTCATCACTTTCTCCTTCTCCTCGAAGAATTGCTGCCAAGATTGTCATCACTCTGGCATTAGGTAAGGTCTCCACCAAGGTTCCTAACGCACCTCTAGCATCAGAGAAGTTTCCAGCCGCTATATAAAGCTCCGATAGAAACATTTTTGTTTCATCGTCGTCGCTCTGATTACGGGAAAGATTTTTAAAGCTTTTTATTAACTCCTCTTCGCTCTCTTTTTCTTTTAGTTCCTTGAAAACAACTGCTAAGTCTGGGTGAGGTTTAATCTCCCAAGCCTTTTTAATGATTCGTAAAGCACTTTTGGGTTTCCCTTTTTGAATGTAACTACGCGCTGCCATAGCCGCGGCCGGAATTAAATCTGGTGATAATCTATTTGCTTCTATAGACGCCTCTCCTGCCTCTATAACCTTACCATCTGCCAAAATGCTTCTTGCCTCCGACAACGCCAACACTGCATCTCGACGTCTGTGAACATCTCGCGGTAATAACCCGTATTTCAATTTGGCATTTAGTGTCTTGCGAGCCCCTCTCCAGTCCTCGTTTCCAGCTTGAAGTTGAAGCAAAACATCCTGGGTCTTTTCGTGTTTGGGTTTTAATGAAAAAGCTTTTTCCGCCAGCTTAAGAGCTAACTCCTGGTCACCATCAGAAAGCTTATGTTTCATAATACCAATAATGCCAACAAATCGAGTTCTATCATCTTTTAGTAGCTCCTTATAGAACTTATAAGCCTTAGGGCTATCATTTAGGCTATCAGCCGCCTGAGCTATAATAAGATTAGTCAACTCTGGGCGCTTTAAGTATTTTTCTGCTTTTGCTGCTTTTGATATAGCCACATGTCCCTCTCCAGATGCTAACGCTACCAGGCCATCCGCTAAAGCTTCAAAACCTTTTCTCTCTCGGTTTTTATTAAAGTATCGAGAAACAGCTGTCTCATCCCCATTTAAAAATCTTAGAACAGCTGTAAAAAAGCCCAGTATTTTTAATAAAATCCAAAACCCTAATAATAAAAAAAACAACAACAAAGCCGCAATCAATGGGCTTATAGTAAGCTCCGTATCCATAAAGGAAAGCCTCACGAAACCATTTGACCTTAATAACTCTCCTAATCCTAATGTTATCCCGACAACAACAGAAAAGAAGATAATAATTTTTACTAAAGAAAAGAGCATCTCTTATTCCCGACCCGCAATTATAGAGATCTCTAGTTCATCTAACATTTTATAAACATAAATCAAATCATCAACACTTTTCGTCCAGCCTTCAAACTCAGTAAGACCCTCAGGAGGTAGAAAGCTTATAAGCTCCAGAGCATCAGAAAGCTTTTTCTCAATAACAAAGGCTTCGGCACGAGAAAGAATTGCATCTGGGTCGTCACCAATACGAGGCGTTAATGAGCGCGCTCCCAAACTTTTTCTAACAAAAATAGTAACTTTATCCTTCATGCTTCTATCAGAAACTGTCTCAAAAGATTTAGATAAGGCTTTTCTTGATAGCTCTAAGAATTCTTTTTGTACGTCTCTTAATGGCATTACACCTTTAGCGGCCATTAATTTTAAGTCTGATGGCACCAATATTTTGTCGGAAAGTTCATTAATTAAATTATCAAATGGTTGCCCTAAATCGACAAAGTTTCTAATACTTTGAATTTTATTTCTGATAAATTCGCTTGCCTCAATTACCATCATTTCTTGTTCTTTTTTTTCTGCAAGAAGAATTTTTTTGTTGGCCTCTCCTATTACGATGTTCATCCGGCCCTCTAACTCCTTAACAGCCAATATTTTTGCAGCAAGTTCATTTTCTTGATCAGGAAGAACAATCACTGAGTCTTGTGAAATACCAATTAGATTAAGCTTCTTGTTTATACCCTTAAACAACTCCTCGAAAACTAATTTGTTTTCTTCCAATGCTTCTTTAGCAAAAACTTTACCTGCTTCTATCTCTCCCTGAAGAAGACCAACCTTACTCGAAAGTAATTCAACAGATTCCTGAAGTTTTTTACTTGCGTTTTTTTGCTCAGAAAGTTCTTTTTTTAAAGAACTCACCCTTTGATCAATTTCTTTTTCACTATTTTGCTCAACCTCTAACGAAGTCGAGTATCTTACCCATCCGTAAGCAAAAAAACCAACCAAAACACAACCCACTAAAAATGCCGTGAAGATAATTAAAAACCGGTTCAAAATTGATTGTGTTTTGGGAGTAACAATCACAGCCTCAAAGGCATCTTCCTCTAAGACCTCTGATATTGCATCATCAACTTGATCTACCTTGTTACTCTCACTGGTCAATTTTCTGTTCTTATCCTGTTATTTTGTTTGTATCAGCACACATTATAACTTGAACATTCGCTGATTTTTAGGGTTTTTGCTATCAAAATATTATTTAGGCATTAATTGCATGAAGCTTAACTCATATCGATAACTCGTTTTATCTCCTCGATTAAACTTACTGAATTAGGGTTGGGACTAACATATATCTTACTATAATGGAGAGGGTTAACATTCCTCGCGATAGTGGGGCTCAAACAAATTGCTATTCTCATTGAATTCATTTTTTGAAAAAACTGTTTTGAGAGAATAACATTGGATCTATCGGAAAATAGTGGGACAATAATTTTATCTGGCCCAGAAAGAAATTCAACAGCTTGATGCGTAAATTTTATTGGGTTTTGTTTATAGACTATTTTTGAGACAACCTTAATGTTATCTTTTCGTAACTCTTGCTCTATATCGGCAGACACATGTTTGCCTCTTAAATATAGCAATCGAAGCTCACTCGCTTGTTCTTTTAAAAGTAGAATCAACTGATTAGTGTCTCCTTGCGCTGACACTGCGAGGAAACCACAACTTCTAGCTACCAGTGCAGTCTGGTTTCCGACGCAAAAGGCCGGAAGGTTCCTTTCTGTGTTCAACTTCGCAAACGCACGTACTCCGTTCTCCGATGTAAAAATTAACCCCTGAAATGATGTTGTATTTATGCTCTTTTTCAATGTGTTAATTTCAATAACTGGCGAAATACATACCTTTATGTTTCCACCAAACGCTTCTACTAATTGGCATGAAAACCTTTTAGATTGCTCCAAAGGGCGTGTAATTAAGAACTTCATTTATTTTGCATACGTATTGTCTGAACCATAGCAAGGTGTTACCCCCGTACCGAACTACAAGCAACAGTATGAATAATATGGCTAAAACAATAACCATTCTAGGGATCGAAAGTAGCTGTGATGACACGGCAGCTGCCGTAGTGCGCTTATGTGAAGGCGATCAGCCGTTAATTATGGCGTCAAAAATCTTTTGCCAAGAAACACTTCATTCAAAATTCGGAGGTGTTGTTCCTGAGATTGCTGCAAGGGCACATGCTGAAAAACTAGACTACATTGTTGAAGATGCTCTGAAGACATCCAATCTAGATCTGAAGGATCTAGATGCGATTGCTGTCACTGCTGGCCCCGGACTTATAGGCGGAGTAATTTCAGGGGTGATGTGTGCGAAAGGGTTGGCAGCCGGGGCTAACAAACCTCTTATTGGGATAAATCATTTAGCCGGACATGCCCTGACTCCAAGGCTAACCGATAGTGTTGAATTTCCCTATTTAATGCTTTTGATATCAGGAGGGCATTGCCAATTCCTAATAGTTAAAAGCGCTGTAAACTTTCAACGCCTCGGAGCTACAATTGATGATGCTCCAGGGGAAGCATTTGACAAAGTAGCTCGATTACTTTCCTTACCTCAGCCAGGGGGACCAGCTATTCAGGTTTCTGCCCAAACTGGAAATAGCAAAGCCTATAAATTCCCTCGTCCACTCCTAGATAGAGACGGTTGTAATATGTCTTTTTCGGGATTGAAAACTGCTGTTTTAAGAGCCAGAAACAAGCTCGTAGATGAGCAAGGGGGATTATTTAAAAAGGATCAAAGTGATATTAGCGCAAGTTTTCAGGAGGCTATATGTGACGTTCTATACGAAAAAACTCGGCGAGCATTAGCTACCTATTTAGAAGCAGCGCCAAATAACCCAGTTATCTCTGTCTCTGGAGGAGTAGCCTCTAATATATTGATTAGACAACGCCTAAGCAACTTAGCGAAGGAAAACTCTGTCCAGTTTATTGCACCACCTATAAATTTGTGTACAGATAATGCTGCAATGATTGCCTGGGCTGGTTTAGAGCACTTTAGACTAGGGATTACTGATGATATGTATCTAAAAGCACGCCCACGGTGGCCGTTAGATCAATCCGCTTCCCCGATTATTGGACATGGCAAAAAGGGACCTAAATCATGACGAGAATACTAATCAGCGGTGCTGGAGCATTTGGGACAGCTCTATCTCTTGTCTTAAATAAAGCTGGTAAGGATGTTACACTCATCGCCCGCAATTCAAACGATATAAACTCACGCCAGGTTTCGTCTTACCTCCCCAATATTGAAATTCCGAGCTCTCTAAAAATTGTTGATCATGTGGCTATGACACCAGAGGACATTTTGCTTTTAGCCATACCCATGCAAAATCTTAAAGAATACATGACTTCTTTGGATAAAACACCCAAAGTTATAATAGCTTGTTGCAAAGGGATAGAATTAGGAACCGGCAAGGGACCGACCGAAATTATAAGAGACAGAATAGGATCTAAATCAGCGATTTTAACTGGCCCAAGTTTTGCCTTAGATATCGCAAAAGGTCTTCCAGCCGCACTAACTTTGGCAACAACCCACGAGGACTTAGGCCTCGAGCTTCAAAAACAATTATCCACTGAAACTATTAGACTTTATTTATCACCTGATCCGGTTGGAGCCGAACTTGGCGGTGCTCTAAAAAATGTTATAGCAATAGCGTGCGGGATGTGTTTAGGGGCAGGCTTTGGTGAAAGTGCTAGAGCTGCTCTAATGACTAGAGGATTCACTGAAATGGTAAGGCTAGCAGTGAAAATGGGCGCCAAGCAGGAGACACTCAACGGTTTATCTGGCTTTGGTGATTTAGTGTTAACTTGCACTTCTTCTAAGTCCAGAAATTTTTCATTTGGGTTTTCCCTTGGAGCAAACCTTAGCTGGTCACCAGAAACAACCGTTGAAGGCAGGGCTACTGCTAAGGCAGTTCTTGGCCTATCAGATGCTTATAAATTGGAAATGCCAATCACAAATGCAGTCGCAAAAATTATTGACGGAACAGTCTCAGTCAAGGAAACTCTGAATGAGTTATTGAAAAGACCTCTCAAGAACGAATAATCCATTCATTAAACGCAAAAGACCAACTTAGGTTAAAAGGATAAAAATGATGAACTACTGGCTTTTTAAATCGGAGCCCTCAATGTGGTCCTGGTCAAATCAAGTCAAAAAAGGTGACCTAGGTGAGGAGTGGGACGGCGTTAGAAATTATCAAGCAAGGAATTTCATGCGCTCCATGAAACTCGGGGATTTAGGTTTCTTTTATCACAGTCAAAAGGAAAAGAAAATTGTGGGGGTTGTTGAAATCATTGCCGAATCTCATACCGATAGTACTTCAAC
>JAQBUS010000351.1 GCA_027623875.1 Pseudomonadota bacterium | reverse complement strand
CCTAAAAGGTGTGTTTCAGGTCAAGGGACTTACGGTTGGGATACTTCCAGTCAAACCTCTCCGTTAGTTCATTAGCCATCAAATCCCCTAAATATTGAGCAGTGGTTTGTTACCATGTGGTTTTTATTAGGTGAAAATTTAACAATCCTGGCACTAACTTCCTTTGTTTAGAGCTATTTTAACTCGTTGCTTAAATAAGTTTTTTAAAAAACCAGATTTGATCACAAAAATGCTTTGTACCCAATGTTATTTTGCTACCTTGTTATCGGGCTGTCTTCATTTATTTGGATATGTTCCCAAAATCCAAGATGTCCCGGTAAAAATTAATTCTATAGACATAGCAGCGAAAGGACGAATGCTTACTTAGATTACAATTTCAGTGATGGTTAATTACAAAATAATGCATATTAACTATCATAAATACCAAGCCGGCCAAAGCATTGCTTGAACAAAATCGATTAATGGGCTGTTAAAACTGCAACCAAAAATACCTAGCCAGTTTTTGGAGCTGCAAGTAACTATCCGCGAATAATATATAATGTATATTGCATGAAGACTTAAGATAAAAAGGTAGAGAGCTCCGAAACTATTAAAGAAAAACTTAACCCGACTCATGCATTAACCCCGCACCAGCTAAGAACTTTTTTAACTGCATCCTCAACCCCTTCAAAACTCCATTCTTCATGGGGAATATCAAAATAGTAGTCATTAGGAGCTGTCATACTGAAACCTATTACTCCTTCCTCCTTCATGTCTAATAATTTAGAAATTGAGTCCATTTTTCCTAAAGAAATAGAAACTACAGAATAGGGAAAACTCTGTGAACTGAGCTCAGGGCCCAACACAAAAGCCACGTGGTTTTTATCCCACATCAAAACGGGTTGATCTGTTGTTAACAATTCAAACTTTAAATCTATAAACGTATCTTCTAATTTCTTAACCTCTTCCTTACGTGTAGAGTTAAGCCAAACCCACATCTCTGCACTGCAATCTGGATTCGGAACAACAAAAAACTTACTCTCATGAGTAATGTTCCCATGTTTAAAAATGAGAGCTGTTGGACCAGCCTTAAATTCCCAAACCAGTTGCTTTTTATAGTCATCTCCCCAAGCTATCTGAGAAAACAACACACTTAGAAAAGTAAATAGTACGTAAAATTGTATAAGTAGAAGTATTCTCATTACAAAGTTATCGAAAAAATAATACCTAATAAACTCTCTGGTTTTTAAAAATAACATAGGCTTTTGTGCTCCTTAAAGTTACTGAGGCAACCCAAGGCAAGGCAGGGGAAAACTTGCCTTGAGTTAACATTGCTCGATAGGAAATACCCTAAAGCCTCCCACCTTTGCTTGTAATGACTCAGTGAGATGCAGAACGAATTGGGATAATTTGAAAAGATAGTGATAGATTATGCAGGAGATGTGCAGAGGCTTAATCTGTTTTAAAATAAACTCAAAATCTATGGCCAGGCCTCGATAAGGCTATGCACCGTTAATATTCTTATTTATACCTTCTATAGAAATTAATTTAATCCATACGGAAAGGTATTTTTTGTTCGTTTTTTATGATTTTGAAACGACTGGACTCAAACCAGCTTTTATTCAACCCACTCAGGTCGGAGCGATTTTAGTTGATGAGAATTTCAAAGAAATCGAGCGTTTTGAATTAAGATGCCGGCTTTCTCCTCATATCTTGCCGTCGCCCATTGCGTTAGCGATTACGAAAGTAACGCCAAAAATGCTTACCGATAAAAAACTACCGACCTGGTTTGAGTTTTCACAAGAATTAAGTTCTTTAATTGATAAATGGTCTCCTGCCACATGGATTGGATACAACAACATCTCATATGACGAAGAGATAATGCGTCATTCATTTTATCAAAATTTGCATCCCAACCTTTATAAAACCCAATTTGATGGCAACGATCGAATGGACCTCATGAAAATCATTTATGCTGTTCACGCCTTAATACCTGATTTATTAAACTGGACGTTTAAGCCAGATGGAAAGTTAACATTTAAGTTAGACAAGCTCGCAACTGCTAATGGATTTGAACACCACAATGCGCACGATGCATTGGGCGATGTAGAAGCCACCATATATTTAGCAAAATTGATCCGCAACCGAGCACCAGATTTTTGGCAACAATGTTTAAGAAATAAAGATAAAAATAAAGTAAACAATCTTTTAAATAGTGGCAACCCACTCGCGCTTGTGGAACGGTTTGGTGCTTCACCGCCGCGGATATATACTGGAATATATGTCGGCCGAAATCCAAGTTATGATAATAGCATTGCGTTCTTAGACCTGAATAGAGAGGACCCTCTTTCCCTAATAGAAAGTAATGATGAGACCCTCTTAAAAGCAGTATCAAAAAGCCCTCAGGAAATTAGAACAATTGTTGTAAATAAATTCCCAAGCCTTTTTGAAATTGAAGAAATTGAGGAGCATCATTTAAAACTTGCAAACCATTCTAATACAAATACCATTTTTTACCAAAAAA
>JAQBUS010000350.1 GCA_027623875.1 Pseudomonadota bacterium | reverse complement strand
AGTTTCTGTGCTTTCAGCAGAAAATATTGGAACATTAGCATTAGGTGGAAATACTATTGCACTGTCTGCTGTTAATATAATGTTTGGAGCACTCGGAACTGTTGCCGCCAACGGCGTGTTAACAACTGGGTCTTTTCGTGGACTCATACTTTCTGGGGGCATTATTCCCAAAATATCAAATTTACTTTTAAAAAGCCCTTTTTATAAAAGTTTTATAAACAATCGTCAAAAATATTCCGAATTACTGAAAAAGGTTCCTATATATCTTAGTTCCGATCCATATTCAGGGTTAAAAGGATGTCAGCAGGCATTGAAAAATCCCTTTTATAAACATCAAATTAATCTTTTTACATCCCACTAAACTTACCAAAAAACCTAAAAAAGCCTGGTTGCTAAAGTTACGTCCAACCTGCAATATCTAACGATAAGTATATAACATTAATGAATATTACTAATTTTTTCTCTTTAGTATCGGGGGTGGTTTCTGATTATTTCCAGGCCTTTGTAGATTATTTATAATTTTGCCTTTATAACAACCGACAGTGTAGGGATATTCAATTGTTGCATGATAGTAATAACCTAAATCATCATGCTTGTGACCGTGGCACAAATCTAAATCCAGATTAGTCATTTCAATGCCCCCAAACCCTTTATAACCATAAATTAGGAACCCATCATTTATATAGCCTACAATATCTGAATGACCATCATCCAAAAATTGATTATCAAGGCTCTCGGGTATAAAGTGATAGTGGTACAGTTCGCGAGCAGGGTGCCCCCCCAAACACATCAGTAATTTCCCTGGCTACAGCATCTTCACCACGTGCATCAGAAGCGTTGAATATAACAACACCATTTTTTGTAACACCAATTGCGCCCGGTGATACACATCTTGGGTAATTAGCCTCCTCTGGTTCAGTTATAAATACAAATGACATATTTTTACGCTTTGGTATTCCCAGGTTTCCATCAACTCGAGCAAGAAGTTCGTATTCACGCATAGGCCAATCACCAATCTTTCCGTCTACAGGAAGGCTATTGATTTTGACTAATATGTTATTTCCATTCAATACCTCTGAATAAACCCCTTCTCCTGGGTTAAATTTGCCAGATGGCAACCATAACTTTTCAAATAAACTCCAAGTATTCTTTTGAAAGTCAATCCAGGTAATCCTACTCTGACGTGAGCCAGGAGCCTTGGGGTTTTTTTTATTACAAGAATATAGAAAACCAATTTCTGGTGTTGAGGTTGTCAAATAATCATCGCCTAATCGAAGAGCAGAACAATCAGGCCCTTTATCATCTTGACAAAGAACTAGGTTAATTTTGAAATCATTTGTATTTTTTGATAATTTCTGGTTGCCCTGATCAGCATAGGAAATAGAAGTTAAGCCTATAAATAATGATAGTATCAGAGTAAATTTTTCCACAATTTTACCTTAAAAAACAATGCAGGCTTTGATAAACTGTTAAAATTACTTCAGAAGCTCGAATTGTTTATATTAGTGCTTTAAAGAAACTTACGTACGCAGTCACCAAACTTCTCTATCTCTAAATTATAATCTATTTCAGCGCACTTGCTCCTGGCTTTGTTTAATAAATTAAAAGAAGCGGATGTCTTACTTTTGGAAGCTCCAATAGCATTACTTATTATAAGTCTACTTTGTTTTTTAAGTCAGAACTATCTGTAATTCAAGATTTTCTAAATCTTTTCTCTTGAATCTCATTTAATTTCAGATTTGATACAAACAGTAATATAATATATAATA
Organism: Pseudomonadota bacterium; assembly: GCA_027623875.1. GTDB lineage: Bacteria > Pseudomonadota > Alphaproteobacteria > Rhodobacterales > Rhodobacteraceae. The sequence continues at coordinate 734 of JAQBUS010000350.1, read as the reverse complement.
AAACTGCCTCACGGTTAAATAAAAAATTATTAAAACCAAATGGCTACACGTATAATAAGCGCTCTACATAAACTATTTATATATTGCTTTTTAGTAACAGGGGACGTTGGTCCCTTAGTAGCAGTAACCCTTGGTAACTTTAAGTCTTAGAAAGGTTTCAGTTTGAAAATCGGAATTTTACAAACCGGAAGAGCTCCGGAAGCCTTGGTTAAAGAGCATGGGGACTATGACAAAATGTTTATTGAGCTCTTAAGCGACCCAAGATTTTCTTTTAATAACTTCCCCGTTCTAGACTCAGTATTCCCTAAAATTTCTGACTATGATGGGTATATTATAACAGGATCTCGATTTGGCGTTTACGAAAATTACCCCTGGATCAGCCAGTTAGAAGACTTCATTCGGGCCTGCTTTGAGAGTGACATTCCTGTTGCAGGTTTTTGTTTTGGCCATCAAATTATGGCCCAAGCCCTAGGTGGAAAAGTAGAAAAATTTGACGGTGGCTGGGCTGTTGGTGTTGAAAACTATCAAATCCAAGGAGATACTGTTTCTCTTTTAGCTTGGCATCAAGATCAGGTTATCACCCCACCAGATAACTCAAAGACAATAGCCTCCTCAGACTTTTGTAAGTTCGCTGGCTTAACTTATGGAAAAAAAGGCTTTAGCCTTCAAGCACATCCGGAATTCAACACAGATTTTGTAAAAGGCCTAATGAGTGTCCGCGGTGAAACACTTAA
>JAQBUS010000349.1 GCA_027623875.1 Pseudomonadota bacterium | reverse complement strand
ATCATTTCTTTGATCAAATCGCTCAAAGTTCTCATCAACGTAAATACCAGCTGATTCATCTTCTATTTGAACGACACCAGTTTTATTAACTTTATTCATGTAGCTTAAACTACTTTAGCATGGGCTTAAATCAAGTGCTTTTTTATAAGGATATTGTGTACCAAAAGTGTAGTCATTTGCTCTTGGTGCTTTTTAAAATATCAAAAAATCTCTCCCACTTAAAAACGAAACAAAAACGTTCTCCCCGATCTCGCCTCTTCTCCTAATTGGGGGCAAGTGCGTCTCCACCTTCTAGTAGCATAAACGAACCAGATTCGAGGTCTGAATTCTTACGACGGTGTTCATTTACAGCATTCCATTCTTCGCTATTTAACATTTTTTTTGCATCTTCAATATCTTCAAATTCTGATACAACGTGTAGATCATAGGTTTGACCCTCGGAGTAATGTGTCTTCGGTTGTCTTAAAACAAATTTACCTCCATATTTAGCTATTACATTTGGCACTTTTGCTGCAAAATCATTCATGAAAGCAGCTTTATGAGTAAATTTTATTAATCCAATTATTACACCTTTTGTCATTTCATACCCCAAAGTTCTTTTCCGAAGTTAAAGTAAGTTATCTAGGCCTTTCAAAGTATTAAATTCATTTAGAAAGCAACCTTAAACCCGCTAATATATATTCTTAATCCTTTTTTTTGTAATAGATAGTTTTAAATTAGGTATTGAAATTACTATAAAACTTTTGGTAACTCAACGGGGCCATAGGGGCCATAAATCCTTCTAAAACAATAAGTTAAGAGACATCTATTAATAAAGTAAAGTAACCAAAATTTGCCCAAAATCATATGATACCCGCACCCTCCAAATGAAGAAGACTGCAGGAGATCTCGTGGTGCTGGGGTTTTTAAATCCTTAAAGCCTTATATATTTGATGCTAACGTATTGCTAAATGAACTTTCTAACTTTCCTAGAAAGAAAAACTGAATTCCTCAACTAATTGAAAAGAACCATGTAACTACGAATACACCTTTTTCATCTCTTACTTGATAAGAATGAATTATTCAGTAGTTATGGGGAGTGAAAAATTCTCGCATCTATCAAATCCAATTATTAAACGAAAACATAACCCCCACTCACTGAATTAACTTTCCCCGTATAAACTTAAAGGTACAATAAAATGAAAGGAATTCAGGGGAGGTTTTTAACAGGTTCGACAATGAGCCACGTGTTAAGAATGACCCTTACGGGTACAGCAGGAATAACTTTCGTTTTTCTTGTAGACGCAATTAATTTGTTTTGGATCTCTTGGTTGGGAGACATTCAGTTGATGGCAGCGATGGGTTTCGGATTTTCAATCCAGTTTTTTTCTGTATCTGTTGGCATCGGTTTAATGATAGCTTCTACAGCCCTTATTTCTCGTTCAATAGGGCAAGGGAAACTCGACCAAACACGCGATCAAGCGACTTCAGTCATAATTATAGCGGTATTTCTGATGATTATCGTAACTATTTTAATGATAATTTATCGGAAGAATTTAGTGGGGTTTTTGGGTGCTAATGGTGACACTGCCGAATTTGCAACACGATACCTGTTAGTGTCTTTAATTTCTTTACCTATTATGGCCATAGGAATGAGTGGGAACGCAATTTTGCGCGCGGAAGGTGATGGAATGCGAGCTATGATTTCAACACTTGTACCCGGAGTTATGGCCTTGTTGATCGATCCGATTCTGATTGTATGGCTAGATCTAGGTCTAGATGGGGCAGCCATAGGAGTAGGTTTCTCTCGAACAGCTATGGCGTTAACTGCGCTTTATTTTGTTATAAAAAAACATGATTTGTTGGCTTACCCGAGTGTGACTCAAATATCGAAAACAATAAAGCCATATTGTATCGTGGCGATTCCAACGATTTTGACACAACTTTCAACGCCCTTTGGAAACTACGTCCTTACGATCGTTATAGCTGGATTTGGTGACAGTGCCGTTGCTGCATGGGCTGTAGTAAATCGATTAACAGTATTGTCGTTTGGTGGGATTTTCTCTCTTTCGAGTGCAGTCGGCGGTATCTTTGGTCAAAATTTTGGAGCGCAAAATTTTCGTCGACTAATAACGGCATATAGAGACGGATTAATTTTTTGCATTGGTTATACTAGTTTTATGTGGGCCATACTCATTGCATCAACGGATCTTATAGTTAAATTGTTCGGACTAGATCCTGAAGGGGCGCAAATTATATGGAATTTTACTCATTTCACTCCAGGTGCATTTATTTTTAGTGGCATGATGTTTGTAGCGTGTTCAGCATTTAATAACACCGGGAAACCAATTTGGTCTACAACCATAAACTGGGTGAGAGACGGCATATTCACACTCCCGGCAGCCTTATGGTTGTCAGGCTTGTTTAATGCCCCCTCAGGAGTTCTTTACGCTCAGGGTGTTGCTGCTATTTTAGCGGGAACGATTGCTGTAATCTGGGCTAAAATTTATATTCAACGTCTGTCAATCTTAGAAAAGAGTTAAATTATGGAA
>JAQBUS010000348.1 GCA_027623875.1 Pseudomonadota bacterium | reverse complement strand
ATTTTAATAAAATTCTTGAAAAGTAACCTTGCATAACAGCAACTACTTCGGGACCCCGTTAAGTATTTAATTTGGCAGTTCTTTATTTTTAGTATCTGTACGTTTAACTAGTGATTAGATAAATGGTGACTAGACTTTATCGCTTATTGTAAGTTTGTTGTAGCGAGGGTGTTCCCTATTAACATTCCACATGTTGAATAAATAGTTTATTATAGACTAAATTTGTTGTAAAAAATAATTAACTAAATTAAAACAAACACATAAAGATTACACTTAATCTTAATTCTGGGAATTAAAAATGAGCAATGAGTTAAATACGCATTTAAGTTTGAGTGAAATCCAGGCTAACGCATTGAAAGTTAAAGATCATATTTTTCACACTCCAACTATACGTTTATCGTCAACTAAGATTAAAAAATACCTTTGTGGTGCTGAGATTTTTTTAAAACTAGAATGCCTGCAGCATACAGGTACATTCAAGGCTAGAGGAGCTCTGTCAGTGGCAATGAGAATACCTCAAGAAAATAAAAAAAATGGGGTTACGGCTGCTAGTGCTGGAAACCATGCCATTGCAGCCGCATGGGCAGCCAATCAATTAGGTCTTTCGGCAAAGGTTGTAATGCAATCTACTGCTAATCCTTTTAGGATCTCTATGGCTCAACGTGAAGGGGCTGAAGTTATTCTGAAGGCGCCAGGAAAACCTACGTTCGATGAAGCGGAACGTCTGGTTATTGAAGAAAGCAGAACGTTTATACATCCCTTTGAAGGTAAGTATACTTCCCTTGGAACTTCAGGAGTTGGACTGGAGATGATGCTAGACGTAAGTGATCTCGATTGCGTTGTCGTCTCTGTTGGCGGAGGTGGACTTATTAGCGGGATAGCTAGTGCCGTAAAGGCTTTAAACCCAAAATGTAAAGTTTACGGTGTCGAACCAGAGGGTGCGAATTCGATGTCTCTTAGTTTAGCTAAGGGTAAACCTGTCACGTTGGAGAGCGTTAATACAATTGCCGATAGTTTGGGACCACCCATGTCCCTGCCCTACGGCTTTTCACTTTGCGCGAGCCATGTGGACGAAATTGTTTTAGTTACAGACGACCAAATTTGTGCCGGCATGGTTGTTTTACTAGAGGAGGCAAAACTGGCTGTAGAACCTGCTGCTGGTGCATCAATGGCAGGTATTTTGTTCCCGCTCAAGGATAAGTTACTTGGTAAGAAAGTAGGTCTAGTGGTTTGTGGAGCTAATATTGACGCTAAGAGCTATAAAGATTTTATTACCAGAGGAAGTGACTTCCTTAAAATAACCGATTATTAACTCGTTCTCACCGAACTCTCATAGCATAACCACCATTACGGACTGTTCTAATAACATCCCCTAACTCGGGGCTGGATTTTTTAAAAGCTTTACGAAGTCGACTCATATGAACGTCGACAGTTCGATCCTCAACATAGACTGTATTGCCCCAAATTATATCTAATAGCTGGACCCTAGAATATACTTGGCCTGGGCGTTCCATCAGTAACGAAATAATTCTAAACTCCTTAGGCCCAAGATTAATATGTTTTCCCGCTCTCGTAACTTCCATTAGGGATTTAGAAATTTTGATATCGTTGTGCTCTAAGGTTTCGTTTACTAGTGATGGCCGACTTCGTCTAAGCAGAGCTTTTGCTCTCGAAATTAATTCTTTTGGTGAGAAAGGCTTGCTAACGTAATCGTCCGCACCGCTATCGAGCCCAAATGATTTATCCGTATCCTCACCTCTAGCGCTAAGAATAATAATAGGAGTTAACTTGGTTTCTTTTCTACTTCTTATAATTTTGCAGGCATCTACCCCAGAAATATTTGGCATCATCCAATCCAGTATGATTAGATCAGGTAAATTTTCCTCAGCCATATCAATAGCTTGTCGACCATCACGAGCACGTATAACTGAAAAATCGGGATTAGAAAAAGTTGCAACAAGAAGCTCGAGTTGGTTGGGTTCATCATCAGCTAATAAAAGTTTTATTGTCACGTTGTTATCCTACACTAAGTTTCTTTGTTAGAGCTCGTTAATGGGTCAGCCTTCGGCCTATCATCCTCAAGGGTTGTTCCATGAATAAGGAAATATATTTGTTCAGCTATTCCTGTAGCATAATCCCCGATCCTTTCGATGTTTTTTGCGATGAAAAGTAAGTGAGTGCCGTTTGAGATTTGTTCTGGGTTTCGGGCCATTGAGGTTAGTATTTCTCGATAAAATGCTGTATACATATAATCAATTTCCAGGTCTCTATCGCGAATTTTTATGGCCTTTGATACATCCCTTGTGAGATAAGCATTTATTACTTCTGTTAACATTTCCTCTGCCAACTGCCCCATTCGACCAATGTTAACTCCAGGTATAGTATCACTGCCTTGCTCAGCTAGAATCTTTGACCGTTTAGCAATATTTTTTGCGTAGTCTCCTACCCGCTCTAAAATTGACGATATTTTTATAGCTACGATAACTCTTCTTAAGTCTGTCACGACGGGCGCACGTAAGGAAATCAATAGGAA
>JAQBUS010000347.1 GCA_027623875.1 Pseudomonadota bacterium | reverse complement strand
GCAGTTATCACAACTAAGACAATGGGTTAGAAGGTATTTAAACTAGTTATCTAGGACAGCCCCTAAAAATTTAGTAGGAATTATAAAAATACTCATTCTTGTGCTTGAACGTCTTTCTTCGGACAGTTAAACGGTTTGGCAACATACACGGAGATAACAAATGTCAATTGATGTTACTACAGCGCGAAGAGTCGCTAAGTTAGCTCGAATTGCGGTTGATGAAGAAGGACTGCCTAAGCTGGCCAAAGAGTTATCCGGAATCCTGAGTTTTATGGAGCAGTTAAACGAGGTTGATGTGGATAACGTAGAACCGATGACATCAGTTACGCCCATGGAACTTAAGAGACGAGTTGACGAGGTCACAGATGGAGGTCAAGCCAGCGCTATTTTGGCAAATGCCCCAAATACTAAAGAAGGGTTTTTTGCGGTACCAAAGGTTATAGAGTAATGACAGAGTTATCAAAACTTACGATTTATGAAGCTCGGGAAGGTTTAAAAAGTAAAACATTTAGTTCTGTAGAATTAACTCAAAGTTGCTTGGACTCTATTGCTGCAGCTAAGGTTTTAAATACGTTTGTTCACCATACCCCTGAATTATCATTGGAGAGTGCTAATAGTTCTGACTTGCGCATTGCCAAAGGTGAAGCGCCCTCGATGTGTGGAATTCCAATAGGTATAAAAGATCTGTTTTGCACTAAAGGTATACCTTCCCAAGCGGGTTCTCGTATCCTTTCTGGATTTATTCCGGAGTATGAAAGTACAATTACAAAACAGCTTTGGGACTCTGGGGCTGTAATGCTTGGGAAGTTAAATATGGATGAATTCGCAATGGGTTCGTCTAATGAAACGTCTGTTTATGGAGATGTTATAAATCCATGGAAAGAAAAAAATAATGCCAAAAATCTAACCCCTGGTGGTTCGTCCGGTGGCTCGGCTGCTGCGGTTGCTGCTGATCTTTGCCTAGGGGCAACGGGTACCGATACAGGTGGATCAATTAGACAGCCAGCAGCATTCGTTGGAATTACTGGATTAAAACCTACATATGGCAGGTGTTCGAGATGGGGGGTTGTGGCATTTGCTTCGTCATTGGACCAAGCTGGCCCAATGACGAAGTCAGTTACAGATGCTGCTATAATGTTGGAAGCAATGGCTGGCCATGATCCTAAGGACTCTACAAGTGCGAATATACCAGTGCCATGTTTTGAAACTTTTTTAACGGGAGATATTCGTGGAAAAAAAATTGGTATCCCGAAGGAATACCGAATTGATGGAATGCCCGATGAGATAGAAGCTCTTTGGTCTGATGGAATAACCATGCTTAAAGCTGCCGGTGCTAAGATAGTAGATATTAGTTTGCCGCATACAAAATATGCTTTGCCTGCTTATTATGTGGTAGCGCCCGCTGAAGCTTCTTCAAATCTTGCTAGGTACGACGGGGTTAGGTTTGGACACCGAGCGGCTCTATCTCCTGGTGATGGAATAACTGAAATGTATGAAAAAACTAGATCTGAAGGCTTTGGAGAAGAAGTTCAAAGGCGAATTATGATTGGAACATACGTTCTTTCTGCTGGCTTTTATGATGCATACTATAATCGAGCTCGAAAAATTCGAACTTTGATTAAGAAAGATTTTGAGGATGCTTTTTCTTTAGGTGTTGAAGCGATTTTAACCCCAGCTACACCTTCGGCTGCTTTTGGTTTAGGTGAAATGAAAGATGTGGATCCGATAGCAATGTATTTAAATGATATATTCACAGTGCCAGTAAATCTGGCGGGTCTTCCAGGAATAGCTATACCGGCAGGTCTGGATAAAAAGGGACTTCCTCTGGGTCTGCAGTTAATCGGAAAACCTTGGGAAGAGTCAGAGCTTTTAAATACTGCTTTTGCATTGGAGCAAGCGATTGCTTTTTCTGACAAACCAGAAAAATGGTGGTAGGGGTAGAAAAACAGTTTGGAAAAAAAATGACTCGCTCTTTGTTTCTTACCGCACTTCTCTTTTCATTGACCGCTTGTACTACTACTACTACTGGGCAGTTTCCAGAACTTGAAACTGTGAAGAGAACGGTGCAAAATTCAATAGAAATTAGTAAGAAAGCTATTGAAGACACGTTGGCCAAAACGAAAGTCAAAAATAAGAATGAAAGCGAGCCAGTCGATCTTGGTAACCCTTCCATTTCAGACGAACAGAATTTCGAGGCTGTATCACAGAGAGAAACAATCGAGTCTGATGCAGAGCGTCGTAAGCAACAAAGCTCACAATACGTGATTTCTGAACCGGAAGACTTATTAAAGCGCCCAAATTATAAAAAATTAACCCCTATTCAATATGCTTTAATAACCTCTCATCCCGTTGGTGAAAAAAAGTACAATAGGACATCGGTAAATATAAATCTTGCTAAGAATGCTTGCCTGAGATTTCAGTCGAATGAAGTTGCACAAGATGCCTTTTTAAAATTTGGTGGTCCAAAATTTGACCCCAGAGGTATCGATCCTGATGGGGATGGTTATGCATGTGGTTGGAATCCAGAGATCTATCGGA
>JAQBUS010000346.1 GCA_027623875.1 Pseudomonadota bacterium | reverse complement strand
CAGCAACGCATCCGTAACCGACTGAAATACCTCACGTCGAGACGTGCCCCGGTGAAGCCCGGGGAATTCACCGCGATGGTCAACCCGATCGTGCGGGGGTGGGTAAACTACTTCCGACACACGAATGCGAGTGACGCCTTCCGGCGACTCCAGGTCTTCATCAATGGGCGCTTCCGACGGTACCTGACCTTTCGTAGCAAAGGCCGAGGGTTTGGGTGGCAACGCTTCCCAAGCAGCAAGCTGTATTCGATGGGCCTCATCTACATCGGCAGCGGCTTGATTCAGTACATCCCTGCGCCTGTGCATGGCTCGAGATGAAGACTGTCGGACCGCCGTATTCGGGAAAACTGAACGTACGGTGGGATGAGAAGGGAATGATAGGTAGGTCAGTGATGATTCCGAGTCATTCCTTTACTCTAGACTTTTTAAAAGAATTAGACGTGAAGACAAATTCTATTACAAATAAAAATAATAAACCTGGATGTAAAAGCAGGTTAAATAGGAGCGAGATAATAACAATTATAATAGGCTATTGGCAGGCGTCATATGACTGTTTTAAAAACTATTACTTAAAGCAAATCTGGGTGCATCACCAACGTGATTTTCAAGTTGTCAGTTATTGCCAATTTATAAAATTAATAGGTCCATATTTACCAATACTTGTATTGATGCTGAACTCTATTTTTGATCGGTGCGATGGAGTATCTTTTGTAGATTCAAGCAGTATAGAAGTGTGTAAACGTTATCGAATTTCTATGCACAAAGTTTTTGCTGGTATTGCGTCTCGTGGGAAAACTACAAAAGGTTGGTTTTATGGTTTAAAATTACACTTGATAATCAATCGCGGAGGAGGGATAGTAAAAGCTTCTTTTAGTCCAGGTAATAAAGATGATAGAAAACAATTACAGACCATGATAAAAGGGCTGTTTGGCAAAGTTTTTGGAGATCGTGGATATATTTCACAAAAGCTATTTCAAGAACTCTTGGAGCAAGGGGTTTTTATGGTTACTAGAGTAAGGAAAAATATGAAAAATAAGCTTATGTCTCTTGTTGATAAAGCCTTACTTTTAAAAAGAGCTTTGATAGAATCGGTCTTTGGCAAAATCAAATTGTTGGGTAAATTTGAGCATTCAAGGCATGTACAAATCAAGACTTAATCTTACAGACACGATAAATTAAGCTATCTGATTGTCAGAAAAGTTTTGACTGTCAGATAGGTTCTCAAGATACAAGATTTCATTATTTTTTTCAAGAGCCAGTTTTTTGCTATCTGTAAAGGTTTGCATAGGAGTTTTCCCATAACAAAACTTACCAGAATGCGGACGCTCATGATTATAATAATGCAACCAACTATCAAGATCTTGTTGTAGCTCCTCAACTGAGCTGTATATTTTCTTGCGCATGGCAACTTCAAAAAACTCTTGTTTCATAGTTTTGTTGAACCTCTCGCAAATACCATTAGTCTGAGGAGAGTAGGCTTTAGTTGTAGTATGCTCAATTCCAGAAATAGACAAGTACAATTGGTACGCATGGTTTTCAATCTTACCTTTATACTCAGTACCACGGTCCGTTAATATACGCAAAATAGGGATACCCTGTTCCTCATAGAAAGGAACCACTCTATCATTAAGTATATCAGCTGCTGTGAGAGCTGTTTTATCTTCATATAGCTTACTATCAGCTACTCTTGTATATGTGTCGATATACACCTGAGAATAAATTTTACCTATACCTTTGAAGTTACCAACGTAATAAGTATCTTGAGAACCAAGATACCCAGGATGCTCCGTTTCTATTTCACCGTGAGCTTCTTTAGTGGTTTTACGCTTTTCTAAGGCTTGTAGTTGAGCTTCCGTTAAAACTATACCATCTTGAGCCATCTTTGCTTCCAGTGCATTTAGACGTTTCTTGATATTGTTTAAATCGTTACGCAACCAGATAGATCTAACACCACCAGGAGATACAAGTATTCCACTTCGTTTTAACTCATTTGATACTCGTAGCTGACCATAGGCTGGATATCCTATTGCCATATCCATAACTGCTTTCTCGACTGAGGGATCTACTCTATTAGCTATTATTGGTTTTTTACGACTCATTTCTAATAAAGCTTCCTTTCCGCCATTTTCGTATAATTCCTGGAATCTATAGTAACTATCTCTGCTATAACCCATTGTTTTACATGCAGCTGAGATATTTCCCAAGCTCTTTGCTAGTTCTAATAAGCCTATTTTTGGTTTTATTATTTTTTGATTCAAATTCATTTTAACCTCTTAATTGTTTTCTTTTTACTTTAACAATTGTAAAATTAAATCTCAACTACTACAAATAAGTATATATATATATATCATAACCACCACCGCGATTATCCTCCAGCTAAACGCGGTCATCCCGGGCTTGATTGTACGGACTGGGAAGATAGGTAACAAATGTGCGGGGACATAGGTAACAGTTTTTGGTAAACTTAAAGGTATAACTTTACAATTGTAGGATGGTTATGCCTTGGATATCAAAGAGTGTAAAAATGATTAGAGAAGAG
>JAQBUS010000345.1 GCA_027623875.1 Pseudomonadota bacterium | reverse complement strand
AACGGTAAAACTCCCATTATAACAGGTATTTTTAATTTATTAGTAGCCTCTAAGAATCGATCAAAAATTGCTAAATCATAAACTGGTTGAGTCATTACTGCTTCAGCACCGGCATCAATCTTTTCTTTTAATCGATCAATCTCTTTGTTAAAATCAAAAGCTTGAGGCTCTGCTCCCGTTATTAAAACTAAATTAGTATTTCCACCAATTTCCTTTCCAGCAGGATCAATTCCTGAATTTAAATTGCTTGCCATGGATAAAATACCAATACTATTTAAATCAAATACGGCTGTGGCATCAGGATAATCACCTATTTTAGGTGGATCTCCCGTAACGATTACGGTATTTCTAATGCCTAATGCATCTGCTCCTAGTAGAGATGCTTGCAATGCTAAAATGTTTTTATCTCGTCCACAAACATGTAAAATTGGTTCTATTTTAGTTTTATCTAATATTAATTTACAAAAAGCTAAATTAGACATTCTTACCATTGCCCGAGGACCGTCTGGAATATTAACAAAAGATATGCCTGAATTTTCTAAAAGACTTAACTGCTCAAACGCTTTTTTTAAATCTATGCCTACTGGTGGAATAATTTCTACCGATACTATAAATTCTTTTTTGGCAATTTTTTCAGCCAAAAGAGATCTGCTATAATCCTTATTTACTTGATTTATTTTGCTTACTTTGATTGATAATTTTTCTTCTGAGGGCAAAGAAATCTTGATACCGCTATTACCAATCATACGCGCCGCAGAAACGACTCGCTGAATATATGATGGTGTTGTTCCACAACAACCCCCGTAAGCTGCTATACCTAATTTAAAAGCTCTTTTAGCGCATACTCCAAATGTTTCCGGAGATGATTGATATATGGTTCTACCCTCAATATTTCGCGGAAAACCAACGTTAGGTTGCAGTAAAACGGGTTTTTTAGCTTTAAGCATTTCCTCGCCCACAACATGAATACCCTCAGGTCCAAGCAAACAATTCGCTCCAACCATATCAACATTCATACAAGCTAATCTTTGGGCTACTTCAAAAGGCAGAGCGCCATCTCCGCTTTTATTAAACTCATCAAAGGCTATTTGTCCAACTATGGGGACCCTTAAGCCGTATGTTGCCTCAATCGCAAGCTCTAGCTCTCCAAGGTGTCGAAAAGTCTCAAACAGCAACAAATCGGCTCCTGCTTCGTATAAAGCTAAAGCTACACATCTGAATGCATCTAACGCTTTTTTTCTGCTTGCAGTATTCATCAGATCTTTTGGTAACAAGCCAGTAGGACCAATAGATCCTGCAACAAAAACTGTATTTTTTGCAGCTTTTTGGGCTATTTGAACCGCCGCTCTACAGATGTCCGTAACTTTATTTTCTAAATCAAAATGATTTAAAATAAAAGAATTAGCTCCATAAGTATTTGTAGTTATTACGTCGACACCAATATCTATATATTTATTATGTACTAGTTCTACCAATTGAGGTCTAATTAAACAAAGTTCTTCAAATGAATGCTCAAAATACACTCCCATATCGTAGAGCATAGTTCCCATAGCTCCATCAAAAACTACAGGGCCAGAGGATAAAAATTCTAAAAATTTGGAATTTGCTTGTTTAGAATCATACATTTTGTTTTATATTCTACATGCGCATTGGCATTATCACACATAAATGGTTTTCTGTTGTTATTCCAGTTAAAAGCGCGGGGGATAGTGGGTCGGTAAATTTCATCATAACACTATCTTCACCAAGAGAAGATAAAGCATCTATTATATATTTAGCATTAAACCCAATTTCAATATCAGGACCATTATATTCTACAGCGACAGCATCTGAAGCCTCTCCAGTTTCAGGATTTACGCAAGAAACAGTCAGGTCTCCTTTAGCAAGTTTTAATCTAGCGCTTTGCGTTTTATCATTAGATAAAACTGAAACGCGTTTTAATCCAAGCAGAATATCATTACGAGAAACTCGCATAATTTTGTCAGAAAGCTTGGGGATAACTTGTTGATAATCAGGAAATTTGCCATCAATAAGGCGCATGGTTAAAACTGTGTTCTGTGCTATCACCATGGCCTGATTGCCTAAAATTGCAAATTCAAACGTGTTTTTTGTGTCGTTTTCCAAGCCATCAAGTAAACGCATAATCTCAATTAGGCCCTTTCTAGGCAAAATAACTGGATTTTTGAATTTTAATGGTTCCGGTGACAAATTAATTTCTACATAACTTAAGCGGTGACCATCGGTAGAAACTAGAATACTTGGCTGTTTTGGATCGAGAAAAACTCCAGTTAGATTATATCTATTTTCATCGCTACTAGTTGAATAAAGTGTTTTATTTATTGCATATGAAAAGTCGGCTACGCTCAAACGTGAAAATTCTGCGCCCTTTGTATCTGGTAAACGTGGAAATTCATCAGCTGCTAACGCAACTAATCGAGCATTCGTCCTACCACTTTTAATACTTAAATGTTGATTTGGAAGGCACGTTAAATTTAAGTTAGGTCCTGGCAACATTTTTACTATATCTAGAAATGCTCTAGCAGAAAC
>JAQBUS010000344.1 GCA_027623875.1 Pseudomonadota bacterium | reverse complement strand
ATGACGCTAGCGATCGTATCGTTTCTAAAGGAAAAGACTTAGCAGAGAGCTTTCTTTTCCCGCCATATGTTGGATCACCGATTAAAGAATGCCCCACATGAGACATATGAACTCTTATTTGATGAGTTCTACCAGTCTCTAGCCAACACTCTAATAAAGAGACAGCTTTCAACTTACCGAACTCCTTAATAACACGCGCTCGAGTGACGGCGTGCCTCCCCCCCCCTTTTACTACCGATTGCTTTTGTCGATCATGTTTATGTCTCGCTAAATGGGCATCAATTTTTACTATATTTCCAGGTTCAAAAGTTACTCCAGGGTAGTTTACTAACCGAGGGTCTGCCGCATTTGGCACACCATAGCAAAGAGCTAGATACATTCTTTGAACTGTATGCCTCTCAAACTGTTTAGCCAAACCATGATGAACCTTATCTGATTTTGCTACGACCAATAATCCAGATGTATCCTTATCAATTCGATGCACAATACCAGGTCGTTTAACTCCCCCAATCCCAGACAATGTATCCGAGCAATGATACAACAAAGCATTAACCAGCGTTTTGTCCGGCGAGCCAGGGGCAGGATGGACAACCATCCCAGAAGGCTTATTTATAACGATAAGAGTATCATCTTCATAAACTATGTCTAAAGGTATCTCCTGAGGAAGGGTCTCGAGATCATTAATTTTTGGAATAAAAACTGTCCAGATTTGATTCTCAGACACAAGATAGTCTACTTCTTTTATTACTAAGCCATCTAAGTTAACTGCACCACTTGATATCAATCGAGATGCATGAGATCGACTTAAACTCAAAAAGTCTGGTGCATACTTGGCAAGTGCTTTATCAAGACGCGTGCAATCTGCGCTTAAAATTTTGATTTTTATAGGATTAGAAGTCTGACTCATGAATAAAATTTCCGACGAGGAACCCGCCAATCTAAAGTTTTTACGTATATTAGTAACAATTCTTACGACAGTAATGATAGTCGGCCTGATAATAGTGATAACTCTTCTTGTTGTTAAATTACAGCCCTCAAAAATTCAACTTCCTCAAGACATAGTTCTACCAAAGGGCACAAAAGCTATGTCATACTCTCAGGGTATAGATTGGTATGCAGTAACTACATCAGACAATAAAATTATGATCTTCGATGGCGTGAACGGGACAATACGTCAAGAAATATCAATTGATACAAAAAGTGAGTAATGTGTATTTTCTTCAAAAGAACCCTTAAAGTATTTACTAAATTTTATATTTTTCTACTAACTTTAATGTCCAAGCCATTCCAACACCAGGTAGATTAGAAGGTATGCAAACGCCGTCTTCTATTCTTATCGGATCTTCAATTATAGCATTCAACCAGTTAACATATTCAAGATAATGTGATTTTTTTGTTGATAAAAGTAAATGGAGGCTAAATTCAGGATACAAATGGCTTGATAAAGGGATAGAATTTCTTTGACACAAATCGGCTACAGTTAACCAGTTACTCACCCCACCAACCTTTGCTACGTCAGGCATTAGGTATTGACTGCACTTCATTAGGATCGACCTATTAAACTCTGTAGGCGAGAATAAATTCTCTCCAATTTGAAGTGGGGTAATAAGCTCCTGCCTTAAAGAAGCATACCCTTCTAAGTCTTCCGCATGTATAGGCTCTTCGATCCAGGTGAGATCAAATTGATCCAAAAACCTACATCGTCTTAAAGCTTCGCCACTACTTAAACACTGGTTGTAATCAACCATTAGAGCAATTTCGTTCCCAATCGCCTCTCGAACAATTTTAATGGCCTTCAAATCATCTTCTATTCTCGGATAACCAAGTCTTAATTTAATAGCCGTGAATTCTTTTCCAATCAACTTCTGAGCCTCACCACCTAAAGTGATTATATTTCCTATTCCTAACCCAGAACTCTGGTAAATGCTTACAGTAGATTTAGAACCACCCAAAAATTTATAAAGAGGAATCCCTCTTGCTTTAGAAATTGCGTCCCAAATAGCCATATCGATTGCGGCTCTTGCCATCGTTAAAATTCCAGATCCACCAAATAGACGGAATTCTGAATCTAAATAATCAGATACCTTAGCCGGATCCATCTCTCGACCAATAAGCAACGCAGCAATAGCATCTATACCTTCCTTTAAGCATTTGAGAAGATCTTCTCTAGGACTAAAAAGGTAACTTAACCCGACAACACCCTCCTTTGAGAGAATATCTACGAGCAGTACAGGGGCATGAGTTAATATCCCACTTCCAGTTCGCAGTGGGGCTGGCAACGGAGCCAAAACAGCCTTTATATTAACTCCCTTGAAAGTTAGTTTAGTATCCAATTTTTTTTATTTACCCTATCTTAGAAACTTCATCAGGTAAAACTAAGGCACTTTGAGTGCTTCGCAATTTTAGATGGTACCACCACCCCGGCTCGAACGGGGGACCTCCTGATCCACAATCAGGCGCTCTAACCAACTGAGCTATGGCGGCACTGGACACTGGTTAATCCAACTAACATGGTGATTGCAAGACCTTCCAGTGCAAACAACGTACATAA
>JAQBUS010000343.1 GCA_027623875.1 Pseudomonadota bacterium | reverse complement strand
AAAAATACACCAACAATAGAAAAAATAACCCCGACAGTCACTTTTCCTAACGAATTAAAACCATGTAAAACTGTTACAAAATTTATATAAAGCCAAAAGAAAACAACGCCTCCAAACAAACCAAAAACCACGGCAAGATTTGGAAAAAACGGGATAATAAGAAGTTGCAATAATTGCAATGAAATCATAATGCTTTGCAACCAAATTACAACGCTAAAACTTTCATCCAACCGACCATTACCTCCACAGGCTTGCCCTATATAATGCGTGCAGTAGATCATAACAACCATAATAAACATTAGTATCCCCGCTGCTAAAAGCGGAATGTCCATAACGACTATAATTGTATTATCTGGAACTACAGGTAGCATATAGTTTGCTATTTCGGACATTAATATACTAATGATCACCACAACTATCATAGAAAACCAGAGCATCTGCCGAGTTGGCGCAAAGGCTAGAATATTTGAAGCACCCTCTCGCGGATCTTTAAGGGTGCTAAGCACCATTTTGAATATATCACTCAACATTAACTACTTTCGCTATGATAGAAGTGCAATTCACCCAGACATATAGAAAATAAAAGAATATTAAAACCGAAGCAACGTTGAGAATTAAATTACTTTCCCAAAACCCTGCTAATATTCCACGAAGTAATACTAGTGGAGTAACAGCCAGTAATGACCAAAAAAAAGCAATCCGCGAGTCCATCCAATTAAACATCTTAAATTTCAACCTTAGAAATAAACAACTTAGAGCTGCAATACTATAAAGGACAAGAGGAGCAACAAATAACGATCCGATCAAAACCCCTCCTATTATTGACTCAAATTGCGGCATTTCCGGGTTAAGATGTGCTTCTCGAGAGAGCAATGGTAAACGGGCCAAAAAAAACAACAAACATGCACTTATTAACCATGCGAAGGCCCTGGGCTCTTCTATGCTCGTCGACAATACTCTCCTAAAAGCTAAATTAGGAGACCTAAGGCTATACAATACTGTAGAAAATGTAGTCATTACCTTAGAGATAGCCCGAAAGATAAAGCTGTAAGTGATTAACTAACTCTTCAGCAATTTCAGCGCTATCAATTTCATCAAAAACTTCGGCTAAAAAAGCTAACACCAATAACTCTCGTGCTTTTTCATCCGGTATGCCTCTAGACCTAAGATAAAACAAAGCCTCTTCATCAATAGCTCCAGATGTCGATCCATGTGAGCAGGCAACATCATCTGCATAAATCTCAAGTTCCGGTTTTACTAGAAATTGGCTCTCTTCATCAAGTAGTAATGCTTGGCTAAGTTGATATCCGTCAGTTTTCTGCGCCATCGGTTTTACTAAAATCTTTCCTTGGAATATTCCTTTCCCTCCGCGTCGTAAAACTTTCTTGAAAACTTGACGGCTTTCACAAGCAAGCGCATCATGAGTAATAAATACTGTGTCGTCATGATGGAACAATCCGCCTCCGATTGCTGCTCCCGCTAAATGAGCACTAGAGTTGTCTCCAACTAGATCAATAATACTCTCATGTCGTGTTAGCGTACCATTCATAGTTAATGCGAATGATTTTAAACTGCATTCACTTGATAGCTTTGCGAATAATTGACTCGCAACAACCCCCTCTATGTCTGTTCCCTGCACATTGACATGATCAAACGAGCTCCCAACTGATAAATCAACTTCTATTACCTTATTGAACCTTGCAGCAGCAGCTCCACTTTCAATTAAAGTCACACTAGCCTCTTTTTCAACTTTTACGCAGTGATGTAGAATTACGTCCGCAGTAGGTGATTTGTTTACATACTCAATATGGATTGGCTTAACCACTTTACCAAAAACTCTTAGCAGAAGACCTTCTCGTGCAAATGCACTATTGAAAGCAGCCAAAGGCCTCGGAACTCTATGTTGTGATTCAGCCTCCAGAGAACCATAAAACTCCGAGACCCAAAAAGAATTCTCCTTGGTTCCTGATGAAAGCCAAAGTAATTCAACAGGTTCATCGTCTAAACTATCTGAGGAAGTTTTATCAAAAATTCCGTCAATAAAAACAAGTCTTAGGCAATCAATACTCCTAAACATCAGGTGTTCATCACTAACTACAACATTTGTCAAAAGCACAGACGGATTATTAAACACCTGTGGGTCAGTATATTTCCAATATTCATCTTTTTTGGATGGTAAGCTTATGTTTCTAAGCCTAGAAAGTGCCTCAATCCTTTGATCCCAATAAGTCTTTGGCATTTCCTGAGAGGAAATTAATGCTTCTGTCTGATCAATTATATTTGTTGATACAGGCATTAGCTCACCTCAGCTAAAAGTTCAGTATATCCATTTTTTTCGACTTCTAGCGCCAACTCGGGACCACCAGACTTAATTATTTTACCGTCAGCCATAATGTGGACTACATCTGGTTTAATATAGTCCAATAAACGTTGATAGTGAGTAATAACTATAAAAGATCTACTCCCATCACGTAATGCATTTACGCCTTTTGCTACCAGCTTCATAGCGTCAACATCCAATCCGGAGTCTGTTTCATCCAAGATACACAATTTTGG
>JAQBUS010000342.1 GCA_027623875.1 Pseudomonadota bacterium | reverse complement strand
TATTCGTTTGTACGTGCCCTAACTCCATCCGTTCCAAAATATTTTCGTTCCACTAATACTACCTTTACTTACTAATAATTTTCGAATTTCTTAAGCGGTTTTTGGAAAGAGCATGGCGTTCCACAAAGCAACGGCTTGATAATGCTCTGCGATATCATGAACTCTTAACACTTGTACACCCTGCCTAAGTGCCTCTAAACCTACAGCGACAGAGCCCAAGGCTCTCTTGCTAGGTATTTGTTCTTGACCAATTACACCTATAAATTTTTTTCTAGACGCGCCCAGCAAAACTTTACAACCTAAGCCATGAAATAGACTTAATCTTTTTAGAAGTGCTAAATTATGTTCAATATTTTTACCAAACCCTATTCCTGGATCGATAATAATTCGAGATTTAGGGATTCCCATTTTTTCAGCTTCCACTATTCTTAATGAGAGTGAATCATAAACATCCAATAGCACATTATCATAGTAAGGTGCTATTTGCATGGTTTCAGGATCTCCGTTGGAATGCATAAGACAGATATGAGCCTTATGTTTTGTGATTACCGAGCTCATCTCGTCATCATAAGTCATTGCCGAAACATCATTAACCATACCCGCACCTAACCGTATTGCAATGTCTGCTACCCCAGACTTTCTAGTATCAATAGAAAATGAAACGTTCGACTTTTCTCTTTCTATTTGTTCAAAAATTGGCCTAATTCTTTTACACTCCAATTCCTGTGATACAGCCACAGCACCCGGTTTCGTTGACTCTCCGCCAACATCAATAATTTGAGCTCCCTGTGCTTCCATATTTTTAATTTTCTTAATCGCAGCATCTGTGGTCGCAAACGCACCACCATCGGAGAAACTGTCTGGCGTAGTATTTAAAATTCCCATTAAAATTGGTTTATCCGTAGATATACCCATAAGTTTGCCACGAGAGTTTTTAATCTCGTGAATCCTTTCTTCTGGTATGGCGTTAGCGGGTACCACATATGGTTCTCTCCCTCGCTCTAGCACCTCAACTTGATCAAACCATATTCCACCTGCAGCAATCGCAAAGGACTCACTGGTTTTACATGGGTCAACTCTAGGAATAGGACGGTAATACAGGCTCATAAATATACTCTATTTAATTCTTATAACCAGTTTCTTATTATTTAGAGCTTCATCAATAGTCATATGCAAGCCCGGGCCCTGGGGGTTATCACCAATTGAGAAAATTCCCTCTGCTCCAAATTCTTTAGCGAACCACTCAGTCAATTCAGAAGAGTTAAAATTGCTTAATTCCAAATTTATTTCCGAGCTTAAGACAATTCTAGATGGGGACCAAACAATCAACTGACTGTCATTAATAGCCCATTCTAATTCGGTCCTTGTCTCAACAACTTTACAGCGCTCATCAAATCCAGAAAGAGTCCAAGCATTCTGATCCAGAGATAACAAATCTACACGCTTTTGAGCCGCCTTATTTAAAGTTTTTGATCTAAAACCATAATCGCTCAGACTTATCACCACAGGGTAATCCTGACGTGTTAACAATGTAATAACTTCACTTAATCTTTCTGATTTTATGGTTTCCTCATCCAGAAAAATAACGATAAAACTATTAGAAAGAGGTTTTGAATTTAGGCTTTTTAATTCTTGACACCTAACAATTTCAACGCCTAATAATCCTGGCCCTCTATCCAATTTTTCTATTCTAATAAAAACTCTAACTGCCCGCGGATCAGATAAAATATTTTCTGACACACGCTCGGCCAAGGTTTCCAGCAAGTTTATTCGTTCCACCGACAAGGCAACATCAATTGCAGATATTAACGTGTCATATGAAATTATCTGATCAACATCATCATCTGGGTTTTTTGGCAGATCAACTTCAAGAACAATATTGAAAGATATCCCTTGCACTTGACCACGTTCAGCGTGAAAAGCGCCAATCTCAACCTGTCTTACATAGTCTCTAAGGGAAATCCTATCATAGAAGTTTTTACCTGAAGTTATCAAGGATCTCTCTTCTGGATGCTGAAATGCTGCCTTTGTTTCGTCTGTCATTTAATTACTTTTCTGAAATGTATCTACTTACTGTTTAAACCTTTATCACAAATCAATAATGGGAAATATACTATTCCTAGAAATGTGATTCCTAATAACTACTTAAACGAGGCGTTGGTATACTTGGATTGTTTATTCCCGAACTATAAAAAACATGTGAACCAATCGTCGTAGTTCTATTAACCGAAGACACCCATCTAGGCCTAACTCCCAGGTTGTGATAGAACGTTGCTCCGTTGGTAAGATTACTAGCCGCCCCATCTAACTTCAGTCGAGCGATTTTACCAACCCGTTTATATGAAGACTTATTCGGAAAAACCTCTAACAACCCATCGCAATTATAACTGAATTGGCATGCATGCTTTCGTCCTGTTGTCTGTCTGACAACCTTGCAAATAGTATTTGGAAATTTATTAGATCCCACCCTATTAAAAATCACTTCTGAAACTCCAATTTGCCCAGCAACTGGCTCTCCTCGAGCTTCAAAATATAGCGCCTCCGTAAGGCATTTCCA
>JAQBUS010000341.1 GCA_027623875.1 Pseudomonadota bacterium | reverse complement strand
CCATAATGGGGGGTTTAGTTTCTGAGTTTCGATAACTTCTCATTTTTACCTTAGATAGTTTAGTTTAAAAATGATTTTAGTTCAGAGATAAAGAGATCAATTTCTGGTTCGCGACAGTCAAGATGAGTCACCAGTCGAACAGTATCATCACCTAGATACGCACTTATATAAATATTCTTACTCGCCAGATGTTTACGTAGTTTGAGAGCAGTTCCCTGTTCGAAGCTAGCATATACCATATTTGTATTAACTTTTTCTAGATTGACGTTGATACCTTTTATAAGAGAAAGCCCCTCAGCAAGTTTTATAGCATTTTTATGATCTTCGGCTAACCTTTGAATGTTATTATCAAGAGCATATGTTCCTGCCGCAGCCAATAACCCTGCCTGCCTCATACCACCACCTAAAAGTTTTCGAATCCGGTGAGCTCGCTTGATGAATTTCTCTGGTCCAGCCAGAATTGAGCCAGCAGGAGCGCCCAAACCCTTAGACAGACAGAGAGAGACGGAATCAATTTCAGCCAGCATATCTTTTGGATTAACCCCTAACTTAACGGTAGCGTTCATTAGCCGAGCACCGTCAAGGTGGACCATAAGATTGTATTTGTGTGCTCGATTGGCTAAATTTGTTATTTCCTCAACTGATTGAGTGTTCCCTTTGTTTGTGTTCTCAAGTGAAAGCATTTTGGAGATGGCATAATGTGCATCGTCTGGTTTAACATTTTTATCGATGTCGTCTGGGTTTAGTCCGCCATTTTCATTGGTAGGCATGGGTGAAAACATGACCCCACCGAGAACGGATGCTCCACCAGCCTCATCGCAAAAGACATGATAGGTATCCCCACAAAGTATCTCCTCGCCTCTTTGGCAATGTGCCAGCATGGCACAAAGGTTAGACTGAGTTCCTGATGACATAAAAAGGGCTGCGTCTTTACCGAGTAAAGTTGCAGATTTCTCTTGTAGCGCATTAACAGAAGGATCATCACCATATACGTCATCGCCCAGTTTGGCTGCGGCAATAGCAGCTTTCATGCCCTCGCAGGTCAATTTTGACTGGACGGTTTGTATGCTTTTCTTTGGTGATATTCATTACCAAGTCTTTCCTAGTTAATTATTTCTGAACCTCACAGATTAGTTACCCTAAATTAAATCTAGTATCGAGCTATAAAATTGGGTAAAGAGATAATGGTTATTTAAAAACTGTTTTTCTAAAGGATAAAGGGATCATGGAACGAAAATTGTCCACTATTCTAGCCCTTGATGTGGTGGGGTTCAGCAAGTTAATGGCTCTAGATGAAGATATGACTTTAGCAGTTTTGAAACAACGACGAGAACTAATAGATGGAATAATTGTCGAACACGCGGGTCGAATTTTTGGGTCCGCAGGTGATAGCGTTATAGCAGAGTTCTCTAGTCCGGTTAAAGCTACAGAGTGCGCGGTCAAAATTCAATCGAAAATGCAGGCGATTAATGAAAATATTCCGGAGCATCAAAAAATGCGATTTCGGGTAGGGGTTAATATCGGGGATGTTATGGTTTCGGACGATAATCTTTTTGGCGACGCTATTAATGTGGCTGCAAGATTAGAGGCGCAAGCGGAACCAGAAGGTATATGCATTTCCAAATCAGTTTTTGAAATGGTAGCAGATAAGGTTAAAGCTTCATTCCATCCAGTAGGGCCTCTTGAACTTAAAAATATTGAAATTCCAGTTGAGGCTTATTTTGTTATACAAAGTAAGGGGGCGGCGCGCTTTATTCATCATTTGGACACGCCAGAAATTAAGTTAGATAAGGCTGAACCAGGTTCTCTTGCTGTGATGGTATTTAAAAGTTTAAGCAATGATGAGGAGCAAGGTTATTTTTGCGAAGGTTTTTCGGAGGATTTAGTTTCATCCTTGTCTAGATTTCGAAAACTATTTGTGGTTTCTAGCAGTGCAAGTTTTGCCTATCGAGATAAATCAAAAAGCCCACGAGAAATTGGTAAAGAATTGGGCGTCCATTATATTTTGCAAGGGAGTATCAGAAAACTAGGTCCAAAAATGCGTATTAGCACTAGTCTAATTTCGGCGGAAAAAGAAAATACAGTGTGGTCTAATAATTTTGATACGACTTTCGAGGAAATATTTGATATTCAGGATGAATTAGTGGAAACAATTGTTGCAACGCTTGTTGGGCAGGTGGAAGCTGAGGAAGAAAAAAAACTGACCCTTACAAGGCCCGAAAACTTTGGTGCTTATGATCTAGTGTTACAGGGTTTAGTGCACCATCGCCGTAGTGGAATAACGGAAGAGAATGCAGAAAAAGCTGTTGAGTTTTTTGATAAAGCAATCAAGTTAGATCCGAATTATGCCCGTGCGTATGCTTGGAAGGCATGCTCTTTATCGAATTACCAGTCGTGGAATCCAACTAAGGCTGGTAGTGACTGGCTTTCTGTCTGCACTCAATCAGTTACACAAGCGTTAGAGATCGACCCAAATGATCCAGAAGCGCACAGAATTATGGGTGCGATTAAGCTGAGTACTCGTGATTTCCAAGGAGCTAGATATCATCATGATAAAGCTAA
>JAQBUS010000340.1 GCA_027623875.1 Pseudomonadota bacterium | reverse complement strand
TATAGCAATCACCACTTGTCCAAACTGATAACAGTTCCTATAACGCTCTGAAAACCAAGGAGCCTAAATGACGTTCCGTTCAAGACATCTTTTGGGAATAGAGTATCTCAACCCAGATGAAATTACCTCTATTTTAGACAAAGCAGATCAATACGTTGAGTTAAACAGAAGTAATATAAAACATTCCGAAGTGTTATCAGGCTTAACACAAATAAATATGTTTTTCGAAAATTCAACCCGAACTCAAGCGTCATTTGAACTGGCTGGAAAACGCTTAGGCGCCGATGTCATGAATATGGCAATGGAAGCATCCTCTTTAAAAAAGGGTGAAACATTAATTGACACAGCCTTAACTCTTAATGCAATGCACCCTGATTTACTTGTTGTTCGTCATCCAAATTCTGGAGCAGTAAACTTGTTGGCCGAAAAAGTTAACTGTGCAGTTTTGAATGCTGGAGACGGGACCCACGAACATCCGACCCAAGCGCTTCTCGATGCTTTAACTATCAGACGGGCAAAAGGTAGACTTCATCGTCTATCTATCGCGATTTGCGGCGACATCCTACATTCTAGGGTGGCTAGGTCTAACATATTGCTTTTAGGGAAAATGGAAAACCGCATTCGTTTAATAGGGCCCAAGACATTGATGCCAACAGGAATATCAGACTTTGGAGTAGAGGTTTTTGATGACCTGCGCGAAGGCCTAAAGGATGTGGATGTGGTAATGATGCTGAGACTGCAAAAAGAGAGAATGGACGGTGGCTTTGTCCCTTCAGAAAGAGAATATTACCACAGGTTCGGACTCGATAAAAACAAACTATCATATGCAAAGAAAGATGCGATTGTTATGCATCCAGGGCCAATGAACAGAGGCGTTGAAATTGATGGTACCCTGGCAGATGATATAAACCATAGCGTTATACAAGAACAAGTTGAAATGGGGGTGGCAGTAAGAATGGCCGCAATGGAGTTATTAATTAATGCGCGCCATCCCAAGAAAAGTGCAGATACTATATGAGAAACCACTTTATTTTAAACAATGCTAGACTAATCGATCCAGAGTTAGACAAAGAATTTGATGGTGCTTTGGAAATCAAAGATGGTTTCATATATAAGGTCCACAAGGTTACACCTGATCTAAATATCAAAAATATAGACTGTCAGGGGAAATATTTGGCGCCTGGCATAATTGATATTGGAGTAAAAATATGTGAACCAGGAGAACGGCACAAGGAGAGTTTTAAAACTGCAGGGCAGGCGGCGGCAGCCGGTGGAGTCACAACTATGGTTACAAGGGCGGATACAATTCCTACAGTTGATACACCCGAAATACTATCATTTATGCTTAAGCGCGCATCAGAGGCTACCCCAGTTAATATCTCCCCAATGGCTTGCTTAACAAAAGGCCGTAATGGGAGAGAGATGGTCGAGATGAGCTTTTTAATAGACTCCGGAGCTGTGGCCTTTTCAGACGGCGATCATGTTTTAACTGACATAAAAGTTTTTATTAGAGCACTGACTTATGCTAAATCTCTGAACGCTTTGGTTATTGCTCACCCTCAAGAACCAACACTTTCAAAAGGAGCAACCTCTACAAGCGGTAAATTCGCATCTTTAAGAGGATTACCTGCTGTTTCAGCTATGGCGGAAAGAATTGGGCTAGAGAGAGATCTAGCGGTGGTCGAAATGACTGGCGCCAGCTATCATGCTGATCAAATCACGACTGCATCGTCATTGCCAGCCCTAATCAGGGCAAAAAAACTTGGGTTGGATGTGACGGCTGGAATTTCGATACACCACCTTACCCTAAATGAACTTGATGTTGGTGATTACAAAACTTTTTTCAAAGTTAAGCCACCACTTAGATCAGAACAAGATAGAGAATTAATGGTTGAAGCCATAAAAAGCGGTGTAATAGATATTATTTGTTCAATGCATACTCCTCAAGATGAGGAAAGTAAGAGATTGCCTTTCGAAACCGCCGCTTCTGGGGCCGTAGGCCTTGAAACACTTTTGCCTGCCGCGCTAAGACTTTATCATTCAAATGGCATTAGCCTTAATCTCCTATGGAAAGCATTGTCACTTACCCCTGCAAGGCGTCTAGGGCTTCCAGGAGGTACATTAAAAAATGGTGCTCCTGCTGACTTAATAATTTTTGATCCAAATTTACCCTTTATTCTTGATCGGGAAACCTTAAAATCTAAGTCAAAAAACACCCCATTTGATAGTCAAAGGATGCAAGGAAGAGTTTGGAAAACTTTTGTTGCAGGTGAGGAGGTATATAGTTCTTAATGTTAACAGGAATTAGCATACCCTTTTTAAATTTATTGATAATTTTTATATCATATTTAGTGGGATCAATTAGTTTTGGACTTATAATAGTAAGGTTAATGAAGCTAGGTGATTTACGAGCAATAGGTTCCGGCAATATCGGAGCAACCAACGTTCTTCGGACTGGAAATAAACTTGCTGCTAGCCTCACCTTGCTCCTAGACGGTGGGAAAGGGGCTCTAATTGTTTTTTTATCATTTCAAGTACTTGACAGTATAAGCCTTCAAATAGCAACT
>JAQBUS010000339.1 GCA_027623875.1 Pseudomonadota bacterium | reverse complement strand
AATATTATGGCTAGCGTAAAAAAATGAAATTCCTTGACCTAGCAAAGGTATACGTTAGATCCGGCACTGGTGGAGCCGGAGCAGTAAGTTTTCGAAGAGAGAAATACATAGAGTTTGGAGGGCCTGACGGCGGTAGCGGTGGGCGTGGTGGAGACGTAATAGTTGTCGCTATTGACGGTCTTAACACCTTGATCGATTTTAGATACCAGCAGCATTTCTTTGCTGAGAATGGCCAGGGGGGAATGGGACAGCAGCGTACCGGCAGGCACGGCAATGACATTATTCTAAGGGTTCCTGTTGGCACAGAAATTTTAGACGAAGATGAAGAGACAGTTCTCGCTGATTTGGCAACTTTAGGGCAACGTTTCGTTTTAGCCAGTGGGGGCAATGGGGGTTTTGGGAACCTTCACTTCAAAACCTCAATGAATCAGGCTCCTAGAAGGAGCAATCCGGGGCTTGAGGGTGTAGAGAGAACCTTATGGCTTAGACTAAAGTTAATAGCAGATTCAGGCTTGCTGGGCCTGCCAAATGCAGGAAAGTCGACTTTTTTAGCTGCCTGCTCAAACGCACGACCAAAAATTGCTGATTATCCATTCACTACCTTACATCCAAATTTAGGTGTTGTAGAAATAGATGGCACTGAGTTGGTTATCGCAGACATTCCCGGCTTGATCTCCGGGGCCTCCGAAGGTCGAGGTATAGGAGATAGGTTTTTAGCTCACGTAGAGAGATGTTCAGTTTTACTACATTTAATAGACGGCACATCTGAAAGCATTGTTGTAGACTATAAGACAATCATTAAAGAATTGACGAACTATGGTGGGGGTTTGGCATTGAAACCAAGAGTTACCATAATAAACAAAATTGATGCCCTATCTAATGAACAACGAAAAAAACAATTAAAAAAACTTAAATCTGTTGTTAAGGGTGATATTTACTTAATGTCTGGTATAAGCTCTGAAGGTTTAAAATTAGTGCTTAGAAGAGCGCGTAAGGAAATTTTAGCTGAAAAAGCAAGCTTAAATCCCATTAATGCAGATGAGCTACAATGGCATCCTTAGATCAGTATAGTCGTATAGTAATAAAAATAGGTTCATCACTTTTGGTCGATGGAGAGACGGGAAAGTTGCGTCTAAATTGGCTTAAGTCTCTCTCAAAAGATATTTATGAATTAAAAAAGAAAAATAAAGATGTTATAGTCGTATCCTCCGGAGCTATTGCCTTAGGTAGGGTCATTTTAGGTATGATATCAGAAAAACCACCTTTGGAAGAGTCTCAAGCTGCAGCTGCTGTCGGTCAGATCCGCCTGGCGCGCGCATATGAAGAGATCTTAGCCCCACATAATATAACGGCAGCCCAAGTTCTGGTTACTCTAGAAGATAGCCAAAACAGACAGCGTTACCTAAACTCACGGGCAACTTTTGAACAGCTACTCTCGCTTGGGGTTGTTCCAATAGTTAACGAAAATGACACTGTCGCCACAGAAGAAATTAAGTATGGCGATAATGATCGGCTTGCGGCTCAGGTCGCGGTAACCGTAGGGGCCGATTTGGTTGTTTTGCTAAGTGACGTGGATGGACTTTATACATCTGACCCAAGTTTAAACGAAAATGCAAAACATATTCCTGAGGTTTTAAATATTGACTCGGAAATAGAGGTTATGGGTGGTGACGCAAAATCACTGATTTCTCGAGGAGGAATGAAAACAAAAATAATGGCCGCGAAACTTGCAACCGCAGGGGGGGCTTCACTTGTAATTATGGAAGGCTCGATGTTCAACCCAATCGGAAATTTAGGGTCAGGGGTTAAATGCACTTGGTTTAGACCAAAAGAAGGCCCCCAGGCCGCTCGAAAATCATGGATTTCATCTATGAAATCCTTAGGGAAAATTACAATAGATTCTGGAGCGGAAAAGGCTTTGAATTTAGGGAAGTCGTTGCTTCCAGCTGGCGTTACTGATGTGATTGGTGATTTTGAACGTGGCGACCCTGTCCAAATCTCTAGCCTAACTGGAAACTATATTGCCATAGGGTTGTCACGATACTCTTCGACAGAGGCTAAAAAATTAATAGGTGTCCAATTAATTGAAATTGAAAATATTTTGGGGTATCCTGCTCGGACAGCACTTGTACATAGAGACGACATGGCTAAATGATATCTTTCAAATAGTCTAATCTATTACGGATATAATAAGGAAATCCCAATGACCCCATCAGAAATCACCTTATTGATGCAAAAAATGGGAAAGTTAGCCAAGGATTCAGCTACCATTTTGGGATACGCTAAGTCTGAGGATAAGGCTCTTGCATTGAGCGTTGCCGCTGAAAGCATACAAGATAATAAAACCAAAATTATTGAAGCTAACTTAATAGATATAGAGTTTTCTATCAATAAATCCCAGCCTGACTCTCTGATCGACAGGCTCCGCCTTAATGATGACCGTATAAAAGCAATGGCCGAAAGCCTAAAGGTTATTTCAAGTCAGAGCGATCCTGTTGGCCGGGTTTTGTCAGAATGGAGTATGCCTAGTGGTATTAACATTAAGCGAATTAAAACTCCGTTGGGTGTGATCGGA
>JAQBUS010000338.1 GCA_027623875.1 Pseudomonadota bacterium | reverse complement strand
ATATTGTTTACTACCGATTTAATAAAAGCAAGTAGTCGATGACAACTTTTACTAAATTTTGAATTTTTTAAAGGGTGATTATTTAGTAGATGTTTTTAATACCTTAAAAGTTAGTGATGCCCATAGAGATCTCCAAACGGGGTCCTTTTGAAAATCTTTAGCATTCTCTGGAACCATTGTTACAGAGTCAATTAAATATTCATGATTTTGTTTTATGGGCACTGAAACTTTTCCAAAGCTGTCAGTTTTATACATTTTTGTGGTAACAATATTTTCGAATGATTTTTCAAAGACTTCGATTTGAGCAAAAGGCTTTGGTTTTCCATCAAGCAACAGGAGTAGCGGCATATATTCCATCGATGAAGTATAAGGATTACGAAGTGCTATTATTTCTGTTTTGAGGCCAACCTCTCGATCTTCTCCATTACCGTGCCCTACGGCAACAAGACTTTTTGCATATCTGGTGTATAGCTCTATAAAGTTAGTTCTAGGAATGCCGCGTTTAATGTGCTGGTCTAAAACGTAAGAAAGGTCTTTGTGAATTACAAAGTCCTTAAATTTTTGCCATTCTGAGTATTTAACTTGGTTGTTTCTTGTTTCGTATATAATAATAGCTAAGCCTTCTTGAGAAATCTGCATACTTAACGGGGGGCTGTCGCCAAGATTCCCTAAGACTGGGGTGTTTTTATTATTTAAAAGCAGTTGAAATATTCGAAAATCACCAGTGTTATAAAAGTATGTTGACCCTCGAAAATTTTGACCAACCCGAAGATGAGCCTCTATTTTCTTATCGATAGAAATATCGTAGCTAATTGGAGAGACCCAAAACTCATGCGATAGTACTGGGGTTGATAGGTTAAATATTATGCTTAAGAGGAAAAGGTTATATCGTTTCATAATGTTTTATCAACTTCCCTTTAGTCGAACGTTAAATAAATTAATATTTTTCTTAATCTATTTATTATTGGGTTTTAACATTAGTGCGGAGGCTCATGAAATTCGTCCCGCTATTGCCGATATCATAGTTTCCGAAACAAATCTCCTGTTAGAATTTAGGCTCAATGCTGAAACTCTCATAGCGGGTGTGAATTTACAAGGGGTTACCAATACGGATGATTCTGTAGAATCCGAAAAATATAATAGGTTAAGAGCCCTGAGCTCCCCTGATTTAGCGGCTCTGTTTAAGAAAGAGTGGCCGGGTCTTCAGGCCAACTTCACTGTTTTGGCTGGAGAGAAAAAACTGATTTTAAATTTGGGTAAAGTATTTACAGAACGCGCAGAGAGCATCGATGTTTCACGAGATACTATAATTTCATTAAGCACATCTCTGCCATTTGATAATAACTTAATTAGAATAGGATGGCTTGCCGCTTACGGACCGTTGATTTTAAGACAAATAACCAATGAGGAAGTGTCTTACTCGAGTTACCTAGCAAATGGAGATCTTAGTGAAGGACTACCTAGAGTTGGTAAAATAACGCAATCTAAGGGAAAGGTTTTTTATCAGTATATAGTAGTTGGATATAATCATATTATACCCAAAGGAATTGATCACATATTATTTGTTTTGGGTCTTTTTTTTCTATCTTCAAATTTACGTCAAGTTATTTTACAAGTATCGTTCTTTACCGTTGCTCACACCTTAACCCTGGCGTTATCAAGTCTGGGGTTGATTTTTGTGCCGTCGGCAATAGTGGAACCTCTTATTGCGCTGTCAATTTGTTACATAGCAATAGAGAATATTTTTACGAGTAAAATAATGTGGTGGCGTCCAATTATGATCTTTTTATTTGGGCTTTTACACGGATTGG
Organism: Pseudomonadota bacterium; assembly: GCA_027623875.1. Classification (GTDB taxonomy): domain Bacteria; phylum Pseudomonadota; class Alphaproteobacteria; order Rhodobacterales; family Rhodobacteraceae. The sequence goes on along the minus strand of JAQBUS010000338.1, from coordinate 766 downwards.
GTTTTGCTGCCGTTCTTGGAGATATTGGTTTTTCACCCAGTTTGTTTTGGATCAGTTTAGTTGGATTTAATTTGGGTGTAGAACTTGGGCAGGTAATGTTATTAACTGTGATGTTTATTATGTTTGGGTATTATTTTGGATCCTATCCCTGGTACAGATCTAGGATATGTATACCCGCCTCTGTTTTTATTGCGGCAGCCGGGGGTTACTGGTTTATCGAGAGGGTGACATTTCTGACTTAATCTTAAGGTGCATCCATATCGCATAGATTACTCAGTAAGGAGATAAAATTATTGTCTAACTAGTACTTCATAGGCTTCGGAAATCTCGCGTGTAAGGCTGCCCACTTCAAATTTGTATTCATCTATGCTTCCCACTGGCGTGACTTCAGCAGCTGTTCCAGTAAGCCAACATTGTTCGAAACTTCCTAACTCGCTTGGCAATATATGACGTTCATTAATTTTAATGCCCCGTTCCGTAAGCATCTGTATGACAGTCTGCCTGGTTAGGCCATTAAGAAAACAGTCTGGCTTTGGCGTATGAACCTCTCCATCTTTTACAAAAAATATATTTGCCCCGGTCGCTTCTGCAATATAGCCCCGATAGTCGAGCATCATTGAATCTGAACAGCCTTTTGCCTCTGCAGCATGTTTTGACATCGTACAGATCATGTATAATCCGGCTGCCTTAGCAAAACAGGGTATTGTTTCGGGGGATGGTCGCTTCCACTTAGAAATATCGAGTTTTGCCCCCATCATTTTAGCAT
>JAQBUS010000007.1 GCA_027623875.1 Pseudomonadota bacterium | reverse complement strand
CACTATATTAATCAGGTTTTTGTACAAAATACTAAGTGAGACTTAAAATTTAGCGATACATCCGTATACTACTTATACTTTTGAAGTTCTCAAATTCGGTAAAGTTAACCCAGGATCGACTGCATAATGTTACAGAATTAACAATATTTTGGAGACAATTGCAATAAACCAATTTAATAACCACCATACAGCTTTTAAAATAGAGATGGGAACTTCAATTTCTAACTTACCAGAATTTAAAACTAGATTGGGTCTTTACCTTTCCTAGGCAAGGAGCGACAAATAGAGATGGTATCAATCCATGATTGTGCTAAAATACTAATTAAATAATAACGAAATCGAAACAGAGTTGCAAAGTTATCTTGGCTCGTAGCTTGACTGGAACATCATAAGAAAAGTAACCAGTTTAATATTTTTTATATTTATTCTTATAACCTATTTAAATAAAGGTATTTATAATTTTGATCAATCAAGGTAAAAATGCATCATTTCTCATTACTTGACCTGTCGCCAGTACCAGAAGGTCACACAGCACAAGATGCTTTAGCTAATTCATTAGATTTAGCCCGTCACGCAGAAAACCTTGGCTTTCGTCGTTACTGGCTAGCGGAACACCATAACATGCCTGGCATTGCTAGTGCAGCCACCTCCGTGGTTATTGGGCATATTGCTGCCGGCACAAAAACAATACGTGTAGGCGCCGGGGGTATTATGCTTCCTAACCATTCTCCACTGGTCATTGCAGAGCAATTTGGAACTCTCGCTACCCTTTACCCAGATAGAATAGATTTGGGCCTTGGTCGAGCACCAGGTAGTGACATGGATACTGCCCGAGCGCTTAGGCGAAATATGGATAACAATGATAACTTCCCAGATGATGTCGTTGAACTAATCCAATATCTAGACGACCCTACTTCCCAAACCCGAATAAGAGCTGTACCTGGCGAGGGAACTAAAGTTCCAATATGGATCCTTGGATCTAGTCTTTATGGGGCTCAATTTGCTGCTTATATGGGGTTGCCATATGCTTTTGCATCTCATTTTGCCCCAGCTATGCTCGAACAAGCATTAGTAACATACCGCACTACATTTAGGCCCTCTAAATGGTTGAGTGAGCCCTATTTTATGATGGGAGCAGGAGTATGTGCTGCTGATACAGATGAAGAAGCAGAGTATTTAAGATCTTCGCAAATTCAATCTTTTGTACGTTTGAGAACTGGTCAACCTGGAAAATTACCATTCCCTATCGAAAATATTAGAGATCATATACCTCCCGCTATCCTCTCAAGTGTAAATGAATCTCTTTCTTGTTCTGCTACCGGAAGTAAAGAGACCGTACACAAAAAACTTAGCGAGTTAATTTCGAGTTATAAACCTGACGAACTCATAATTTCGGGAGCAATACATAGCCATGATGCTAGGCTGCATTCTTATAGTATCGTTGCTGAAGTACTCCATACCTTAACTTCTAAATCTGCCGTCGGGTAAGCAGAGTTTTGGAAGTTGCACTTAATAGATAAAGATCTAACTAAACTCTTTACATCCGTTTAATGCAGTAAACCTTTCCACAAAACTTTCCGAACCTCTCTTCAAGTTAGAATTCCAATCCAATTCAGCATTCTGATTAGCCTCGTCCGAAATATATTTAAAACAAAAAAAATTAATCCCGAGTAATTTACACACCTTCGCATGAGCATACGCTTCCAGGTCAACTAAATCTGTTAGGAGTTTCGGGCTGTCTTTCACAAAGCTGTCTCCAGTTCCACAAGACAATCCGTTCCGTGCATTGTCTATTGTATCAATGGTATCAAACGGCGTTTCTCCTATAGGGAAACTTAAACCGCTTGCATCCATATCTCTTTGTTTAAAAATCGAAACCTCTTGTAACCCAGAAAGATCTTGCCTTAGAGATCCGGCAGTTCCAAAGTTAACAATAGTCTCGGGTTTATACTTCATGATTTCCTGAAAAAGATAAAATGTTGCATTAATCTTGCCTACACCTGTATAGCAAATCCTCCACCCTGGGAGCATAACTTTCGGCAACTCATCTTCTAAAGCAACCACCAGAACAGTTGAACTTTTTTCAAACACTTGAAGCCTTTATTTTAACTTTTTTAGAACTTAGATATTTGAACGCAGACATCAACCACGTCCAACAAAAGGCATATTCGTTGCCATTATAGTCATATTTAATATATTAGTTTCTAATGGTAAATTAGCCATGGTAACTACGGCATCTCCCACCTGATCGACATCCATTACAGGTTCTGCCTTAATAGAGAGATCCGCCTGAGGAACCCCATCCAACATTCTTGCCGCCATGGGTGTCAAGGCATTCCCAATATCCAACTGACCACAGGCTATTCTATAGGGCCTACCATCTAGCGCTATTGTTTTAGTTAAACCGGTTACTCCATGTTTAGTAGAAGTATATGCCGCCGAACCTGGTCGGGGGGTGTGTGCAGATATAGATCCATTATTGATAATTCTTCCACCTTGCGGGGACTGCTCACGCATTAAATTAAATGCCGACCTTGCACACAAAAACACCCCCGAAAGATTTATATCTACTGTTGATTTCCATTGTTCATAGGTTAAGTCACCAAAAATCGTACTAGGTAAATTTACGCCAGCATTATTAAACAGTACATCTAAACGACCATATTCTTTTTTTATTTTACTAAAAAGCATATCAACATCTTTTGGATTACTTATGTCGGCAGGCACAGATAAGAAGAGCTGAGCTGCATTTGCCTTTTTTTTCGTCGCTAGGACCAAGGTTTCTTGAAGGGGTCCTTCTCTCCGGCCTGTCACTACAACAGTGTATCCAGCTACAATTAGGGCTAATGCCGCAGCTCGCCCCACGCCACTTCCTCCGCCAGTAACAAGCGCTATTTTTTTTATTGTATTCAAAATATTTCTCCCTAAGCGTCATTGCCAGTTCACTAGTGTAAACTTTATTTTAAACACTAGGAATCTCTAAATTACAAGGCAACCAATCTAGAGAAGCTCTCCCCAGTGATCACACCAAGCACATTTTGTAAAAATGTATGATCACACGGGAATAAGCAAATTATTTTAATTTTAGATATACTCGAATAGAACCTATATAGAATACACTCGTGCTTTAATCTCGGCACGCGTCACACCAATGTCCGATAATTGTTTGTCTGAAAGAGTTTGCAATGTGTGGAAAGCTGCTCTTCTTTCTTGTGATTCTACTACTCTTTTCCAAAAATTTTTAATCATTTTGATACCTTTCAATAATAAGTCAGAATTTGACCTTTTAGATACCGGTGATATAAACTTGAATTTAAATAAGGAATACGAATATTATTTTCTAACCGTTATGCGTTAAACGCATTGCTTAAAAAAAAATGACGCCTATCTTATTTTGAATCAACCAAATCTTTTTTTCTTTCCCGTAGAAAGATATACCAAGTTGAACCGATAATAATTACAGTTCCAACTATAAATCGCAAATCAATATTATCACCGAAAAACACAATGCCTATAACAACCGAGACAGGTATTGAACTATAGTGCACAGGCGCTAAAACGGTTGCGGACGCCAATTTATGGCTAAGGGCCATAGTGAATTGTTGAAAACTTGAAGCCACGCCAATAACAATTAAGAAAGTCCAAGTGATCGCATTATCAAATGAGAGATCAGGCAAGCCTTCTCCTTTAATCAGAAACAAAAATCCAAACAGTATTGATCCCATCAAATTATGCCAAATAGAAGTAGATATGGGGGCATCTCCTGAGCCCAGAACACGCAAAAATATAAACATCAGAGCTCCAAAAAAAGGCGCAGACAATCCAAATAACAAACCAAGTGCGGGGTATGCGGAGCTACCACCCCAGCTAGGGTTTATTAAGATTACAACCCCCAAAAAACCAATAAACACGGCAGAGATACGCCGTACACCAATGGTTTCTGAGGTTAAGAGTGGGGCTAATAAAGTAATGAAAATTGGCATGGTTTGAGACAAAACAGTAGCGGTACTTAACGTTAAATAAATAACAGCTAAAAACCAAAAATAGAGCCCCAACAGACCAGTTATAATCCTTTTTACGAGAACACCAGTCTGGTTGATTTGAAAAAGGTTTCGTCCTCGCTGAAACCACCCTAAAAGTAAGAGCAACGGCAAGCAAAAGAAATATCTACAAAATAGAATAAATAGAATTGGGACATCAGGTGCCAATTGCTTTACCAATCCTGCAATACATATCGTGAGTACTATCTGAAAGAACAACAATATTACTGCTAAACGAACATTCCCAGCCTGCACGGGGTTTAAGAAATCATTTATTAAGTTAGAGATTCTCAGCTTAGTCAATTCTTGTTTCGCTCCAAGCCTATAAACAATTATAATTTTCAAATACCCAATATTTAAAATTCGTTTAAGGGCAAATAATAATTGTTCCATTTTCTTGTAAACTTGGTCTAAAATTTACAATAAAGCAATCAAAACCGAGTTCTCTAGCGTTTACTTAACTTGAGCTCAATTTAATTAAAGCGACAGCCTAAGTTATTTTCTTGAATTGTTTGTACAAGTAGTAAAAGAACTGATCTCAAATTCATCATTAAGGTTTAAGTCCTATGAGCGCATCCCAACTTAAATTTGAATTCATCGTGCTCTTTGCTATAACCCCAATATTAGTTGCTCTCTTTTTACCACCGAAATTTGTGTTTATCGCTCTTTTTGCGATTACTCTGTTTAGCCTTTTTTTACTAAATAAAACCCCAGACTTTAACTGGAGGAGCTTGATACAAAAAAGGCGAAAACTTAAAATTAACTTTTTTATGTTCTATGCCGTCGGATGTTTGGCGTTATTTAGCCTTATAACATTTTTGTTTATTCCTAAGTCTTTGTTTGTACTTCCCCAAAACATGCCAATACTTTGGCTAATTATTATGTTGGCCTATCCCATCGCGTCTGTGTTACCGCAAGAGTTAATCTTTAGGCCACTTTTCTTTAGCCGGTATGCTTCCATTCTTCCGATCGGCAATAGGATAACAATACTAAATGCTGGAGCATTTAGCCTTGTCCACCTCATGTATTGGAACTGGATAGCCCTGGTGGTTACTTTTATAGGAGGGTTAGTTTTAGCCCACTTTTACAACAAACACCGAAATTTCTTAGATATAGTGATACTCCATGCTATCGGGGGGTGTATTATATTCACAACTGGTGCCGGTAGATTTTTTTACTCTGGAGCGATACAATAACCAGGTTGCTAAATTACAGTTTTGAGACTTTTTTAAATTAAAAACGCTCCACCCAAGGCCTGAGTTCAATCTCCCACGCCCAAGCACTTCTGTGCTGATTATGAAAACTCATATATGTTTTAGCAATTTCGTCAGGTTCGAGCATCTGGTCATCTCCACCAGAGGAGCTCTTGTTAACAACTTCTTGAGATATACCACCATCAATAACAAAATGGCCGATATGGATATTTTTAGGATGCAACTCTCGTGACAAAGATTGCGCAAGTCCTCTGAGCCCAAATTTACCCATTGCAAAAACCGACGAATTTGCAAAACCTTTTACTCCAGCCGAAGCACCCGTAAAGAAAATACTACCACTACCCCTTTTTTCCATGCGCCTCGCAGCTTGTTGGGCGACTAGGAAAGCCCCAAAACATGTAATTTTAATTGCATTTAATGTGCTTTTGGGATCCAACTCAGATATTGAACCCCTAAGTCGTGCTGATGGATTATAAACAACCAACTCAGGAGTTCCAGTCGTGGCATCAAGATCTTCAAATAAATTTCTTACCTCATCAATATTGCTTGCATCACACCTATGTAACGTTGCTCCTGTTTCCTGCGCCAAGCCCCTAAGCTTTTCTATATCCCTAGCAGCAAGGGCCACAGACATATTATTGGTAGCGCATAAGCGAGCCAATGAAGCACTGAGACCATTCCCTGCACCTACTATCAGAACCGAACTTTTCATATTTACTCCATTGATCAACTTAAAACTAAAGTTTTTTTATAACAAAAACACTAAATTTTAAAGCAAACTTTTAAACTGAATGTAATTAATTAATTATTTTAATCGCTAGACAGCGCAACTAAAAGTTATAAAATCGAATTTAAATTTTTATAAAACCTTTGCGATATTTTGTTTGTGTAGTTATCGTCATATATAAATTCCTAAAATAATTGAAAACTTAGCGAGAAAAAATGCCATATCCTTTTAGAAATCCATCAGATATCGCACAACTGGAAAGTGATGTGCCCCTAGAGAATGCGTGGGAAGAGAAAACCGTTTATCAAAAACTTTGTAAAACACGAGACCAACACCCAAACCGTCCAGCGGTAAGTTTTCAACTAAAATCTGATCCTAATGATAAATCATTAACTCTAAATTGGTCAGAGTTGACCTCTAAAATTACACAGGCCGCAAACTTATTTAGAAGTTTAGGTGTCGGATCCAAAGACGTTGTTGCTTACCTACTTCCAACGACACATGAAACTCTAATTACCCTAATGGGCGGAATGACAGCTGGAATTGTCGCCCCCATAAATCCAACCCTTGATGCCGAAAGTATTTCTTCGCTCCTGAGGCAAACTGGCGCAAAAATTCTTGTCACTTTAAAAGCTTTTCCAAAGTCTGACGTTGCACAACTAGCAAATCAAGCCGTCGCTTTAACACCCAGTGTTGAAACTCTTGTCGAAATAGACCTAAGCCCTCTCCTCACACCACCAATTAGTTGGATTATTCCAATTATTAGACCTAAAAACAAACCGCTTCACAGTGCCCGAATTATTGACTTTCAATTGTCTCTTCTTTCTCAGAATGCAAATAGCTTAGATTTCGAAGAAGACGAATCTGATCCCTTTTGTGCCTACTTCCATACTGGAGGTACAACTGGGATGCCAAAGATAGCCCAGCACCGTCACTCCGGTGTCATTTATAACGGCTGGATAGGAGCATCTTTATTATATTCCTCCGAGGATGTGGTGCTATGTCCTCTCCCCCTATTTCATGTTTTTGCAGCCTATCCAATTTGGGCAGGATGTTTGCTATCTGGCGCTCATATGGTCCTCCCGACACCGGCGGGTTATCGGGGAGAAGGAGTGTTTGACAACTTTTGGAAGTTAATTGAACGTTGGAAGGTTACTTTTGTATGCACAGTACCAACGGCTGCAGCAGCCCTCTTACAGCGGCCGGTTGGAGATAGTGATATCTCAACTCTAAATGCTGCCTTTTGTGGCTCCGCGCCCTTACCCGTAGCGTTATTTAAAAGATTTCAAGAAGTTACTGGTGTTGAATTGATCGAAGGCTACGGCTTAACTGAAGCTACTTGTTTAGTTTCATGTAATCCGAAGGATGGCATACGTAAAGTCGGTTCAGTTGGGATACCTCTTCCTCATACACGGTTAAAAATATGTGAATTTGACCAATTAAAAAATTTCAAAAAACAACTTGGTATGAATGAAATCGGCGAGATTTGCGTTTCAAATGCTGGCGTTAACGTTGGAGAAGTTTATACTGAAAAGGCATTAAACGAAAACTTATTTACACATGAAACCTATATGCGAACTGGTGACTTAGGTCGCATTGATGAAGATGGATACCTTTGGATCACCGGTCGCGTAAAAGACCTTATTATCAGGGGTGGTCATAATATTGACCCCAGTGTAATCGAGGAAGCCCTCGCAGAACACCCTGACGTCGCAATGTCAGGTGCCATAGGTCAACCCGATTTAAAATCTGGCGAGATAATATGCGTTTATATCGAACTTAATGCAGATTCAGCAATCTCATCGACCGAGCTACTGGATTATTGCAAAACTAAAATCAAATTCAAAAATGCTCAGCCGGAATACCTAGAGGTACTGAATGAATTGCCTAAAACTGCAATAGGTAAGATTTTCAAACCAGAACTTCGAAAAATGGCAATTACTAGAGTTTACAACCAAGCATTAGCGAACGCACAAATTAATGCTACTGTTTCAAAAGTCATTGAAGACAAAGAACTTGGCCTCCTTGCGGAACTGTCATCAAATAACTCTGAAACATCTGAAAAAGAAATAATTGAGGTGCTCGGTGAATATATCTACCCATGGCGTTGGGTATAAGATAGTAAATTGGTTCACAAAAACTAAACATTCTTTTTTGTTAATCCACATTTTATGGATCCAAAAATGGTTTAAAAACTGAAAGGTTAAAAATGGCAATCAAAACCGCAATTATAGGCCTTGGCATCATGGGCAGACGTATGCTGACACAAATGAGAAGCCATACGGCATTTGAACCGAATTATCTATGGGATCCTAGTGCCAAAGCTTGTGCTTTGGCACTCTTGGAAAACCCATCCGCTAACATCACAGAGTCGGCCAGCCTCGCTATCTCTTCAGCAGATTTAGTCTATTTAGCATGTCCTCCTGATATTAGAAGGACATACGCCATAGAGGCTGCAAAATCGGGAAAAGCTATTTTTCTGGAAAAACCCTTAGGAATAAACATTGAAAGCAGTAGAGATCTAGTTTCTGAATTAGAAAAATACGGCATTCCAACAGCTGTTAACTTCACTCAAGCGGCCGGTGTTGCACTTTCAAGCGTGTTGGAAGAAAAAAACTCGGGGCGCCTTGGAGAGCTCGAAGGAATTGATATAGTTTTAACGTATGGGGCTTGGCCACGAGAATGGCAGAAAGCTGCAGATTGGCTAAGATATAAGGCTGAAGGGGGGATGACCCGTGAAGTAATTTCACACTTTTTGTTCTTCTCCGAGAGAATTTTAGGACCGTTAAAAATTATTTGGTCAAATCCAACTTTCCCATCTGACTCACTATTATGTGAATCCCATTTGCATGCCAGACTTGAAACAGAAAATGGTTGCCCAGTAAATATTATGGCAAGTGTGGGTGGTGCTCAACCTGACCGCCAAGAGTTAACGATAAAAGGCAGCTTGAAAAGCAGACGAGTTTCGGATTTTTATCGTGATTCAGAATCCACTGGGGGAGATTTCATTTCTGTCCGGGAGGAGCCACAAGATCCAAGAGCAAGTAGTCTAGGAGCACAACTTGATGACCTCAAACTACTTATAGATGGTTTTCCTCATCGTCTTGCCACCGTTAACGAAGCATTAAGCGTGCAGATACTGATTGAAGGGATTCTTTCTGGAAAACCCTAAATGGTTATTTTTTCTTCTGAGTTAGTATTTTAATATTATTATTCCTATAGACCAAGAATAACTTCCCTTCTAAACTTACCTTTTGGAGGAATCGATATGGCTACTGGAAAAAATATTAGAACTTACTTTGAGGGTAGCTGGCATGATTCTGATGTTCCCATCATGCGAGCAGCTGATCACGGAGCTTGGCTCGGTAGTAGCGTTTTTGATGGAGCTCGATTTTTTGAAGGAGTCGTCCCAGATTTAAGAGCTCACTGTAATAGAGTTAATGCATCTGCCGCAGCCATGATGATTACCCCAACAGTTTCAGTTGAACATATGATTGAAATCATCCGGGAAGGGTTAAAATATTACAATTCCTCCACTGCCGTTTATATTAGACCTATGTACTGGGCTCTCGACGGTGGTGAGTTAGCCGTTATCCCAAAAGTAGGCTCCACGGGATTTGCAATATGCCTCGAGGAAATCCCGATGGCTGATCTTGACAAAACATCAACATTAACCACCACCAGTTTTAGAAGACCTGTATTGCAAGACAACGTTGTCAACGCAAAAGCAGGTTGCTTATATCCCAACAATGCCCGTATGTTAGCAGAAGCACATACCAAGGGTTTTGGAAATGCACTTGTGCTAGATGCTGTCGGAAATGTTGCAGAGACTGCCACAGCAAACATATTTATGGCTATGGATAATGAGGTATTTACTCCGGTCCCTAATGGAACATTCCTAGTGGGGATTACTAGGCAAAGACATATAAAACATTTTGTTGATAATGGCATAAAAGTTCACGAAACTGTTCTGACATACGACCATTTTTATCGTGCAGATGAGGTGTTTATGTCTGGAAATATGATGAAAATTACTCCGATTACAGCATTTGAAAGCACCAGCTATCAAACCGGGCCTCTCACTAAAATGGCTCGAGATATGTATTGGGACTGGGCTTTATCAGATGGGCCAGACTAACGCAGACAGAAAATAAGCTGTAAACCTATTCTATTTCTTATCTCTCTCCAAAGATGAAGGCTTCGACATCAACTATACGGTGTTCTTTTTGAAATTACCTACTAAAGAAAAGCTCTAATATGAATGAGACTGCTAATAGAGCAATTAATCTTTGCTTACTTACCACCTGCATGTGTTGCTTTGGTTCAACCTTTATATTTATTACTTTGTCCCTGCAAGATTTTACTGCCTTAGCCTCAGGATCAGGCCGTTTAGTCGTGGCAGCTTTTATTTCTTTAATTTATCTAATTGCAACCAAAAATAAACTACCGTCCAGCTTGAATATATGGAAATATGTATCTTTTTATGGGGTGTTTTGTCTCGCATGTCCCTTCCTGCTTATCCCATTCGCTTTAAAATCACTAAGCACCAGCGAGACAGCTATTTATCTATCTTCTATTCCACTATTTGTCTTACTTTTAGCTTGGATTTTTTTAAAAGAAAAAATATCGTTAAAGAAGTGGTTTGGATTTTTTATAGGAATGGTTGGCTTAATCATACTTTCTGGCCCTGAAGGCATTATTCCCACCGAGAGTTCTCATTCAATTTTACCCGCCTTAATTTTGATAATAGCGAGCATATTGATAGCGGAATCGTAATCCAAATTATGCCAAAGACGCCACCGGTGCAGTTAGCAGCAGCAACTTTTTTAATAGCGGGTTTATTTGTTTGTCCTATATTTTCTCTTGCCCTTCCAGACCAGATTACATCTACATCTTCAATTCTCGGTTTAATTTGTGTCGGCACTTTTTCTACCTTCGTAGGTATGCTCTCTAGAGTCATTCTAATTAGACGAGCAGGTGCCGTTTTCGCATCGATTAATGGTTATGGAGCACCAGTAGTCGCGTCTGTATTAGGTGTTTTATTTTTGAATGAGGATCTAAGTTTTAGAACAGGTGTGTCCTTTTTTATAATTATCATTGGTGTCTTAATCGCACAAAATTTTGATCAAAAAATTTACAGGTTATTAAAAAATCTTTAAAATTTTCTTAATTATTTAAAAAATAAGTTGACAGATAACCACTAATTTTATTTACTTAATATATGAATGATTCATCTATTAATAAAAGTGCAATTGACTTTATTACCTCCCTACCCATGGTCTTAAATCGTACACTAGATGCAATAATGCCTCCATACCGGGATTTGTTTCAAGAATTCGGAGTTACAGAACAACAGTGGCGAGTTCTAAGAATACTTTGGGAACAAAAACATCTTACATCATCACAGATCTCAAATTTTACTCTCTTACCAGCCCCTTCCCTGGTTGGAATTTTAGACCGTTTAGAGAAAAAAGGGTTAGTTTCAAGGCTTCGATCTACATTGGACAGGAGACAGGTTCACATCGCAATCACACTAAAAGGTCAAAAGCTACAGGAAAAAGTTATACCAAGAGTGCAATCAATCCAGGAGCTAAATAAAAAGAATTTCTCTACCGAAGATTGGGTTCAGATAAATAGTATACTGAATAAATTTTTATCAACATTAACAGAAAGCCAAGATGATGCTAAATAAGGGAATTCGTACCGGGAAACAATATATCGAGGGTTTGCAAGATGATCGAGAAATTTGGACAAGAGGTGAACGGGTTAAAGATGTAACAATTACCCCTGGAATTATGCGCGGCGCGCAAACACTAGCTAAATTCCTCGACCGACAACATGAAACTGCTTTCCAGGATAAGGTTACATATGTCGATGAAAATGGCATTCGCTGTGCTACCTCTCACAAAATTCCAAAATCAAAGGAAGATATATTACAAAGAGGGTCGGCTTTTTATGAATGGGCCAAATGGTCCAACGGAATGTTTGGGAGGACGCCAGATTACAAAAATGCTTCTGTTATGTCTTTTGCAGCTGCGCCTAATTTTTTAGCTCAAGGCACCAAAGGACAGGCAGATTTTGTCAAAAATATGAATAACTTTTATAATGAGATACGCTTAAATGATAAAGTTTTAACTCATACCTTAGTTAACCCAACTTTCTCACATTTACAGGCGTCACAGGGTAAGTTTTCAAGCCAAGTAGCGCTCCATGTTACAAAAGAAACAGATGCTGGAATAATTGTAAACGGGGCGCGCTTACTTGCTACACTCGGACCTTCTGCCGATGAAATCGAGGTATTCCCATCCACAGTTCTAAAAAGCCATGAAGACAATATCCCATTTGCGTTTGCGTTTGCTATCCCGATAGCCACAAAAGGACTAAAAATGATCTGTAGAGATACCTACGACCATGGGAAGTCAAATTTTGATGCTCCTTTAGCTTCGCGTTATGAGGAAATGGATGCTGTAGTGATATTCGACAATGTTTTAGTTCCTTGGGAACGTGTCTTTTTGTATGGTCAACCTGAACTCTGCAATCAAGCCTTTGGCGCTACAAATGCCGTGGTTCACATGGCTCATCAAGTAGCCAATGGTAAGCTTGCTAAGGCAGAGTTTATGGTCGGGATTATGTGTGCGATCGCTAAAGCAACCGGGCGAGATAAAGACCCTAACACAAAAGGAATGATAGCCGAAGTTATGATGATGGTTGAAACAATTCGAGCTTTGCTCTTTTCAGCGGAGCAACAGGCTCATGAAGATCAATGGGGGAATTTCATACCTCTACGTAGTCCGTTAGATACATCACGAAACCTATTCCCCAAAATGTATCCTCGTATGATCGAAATAATGCAGCTCCTGGGATCCTCCTCGTTAATGGCAACGCCATCAGAAGCAGACTTTTCAAATGAAATGTCAAACGATGTAGAAAAATATTTTCAGCTTCAAAACATGGAGTCCCGCGACCGAGTAGCACTTTATCGGTTAGCTCACGACATCGCTGTTTCCGGATTTGGTAACCGCCAAAACTTATACGAACGTTTTTTCTTTGGACCTCCTCATATAATGAACTCAGTCTACTTTGATCTTTACGCAAAAGACGACAAAATTGATCGAGTAGACCAACTGCTAAAATCAACTTAATAAGTTATTGGAAATAAAAAACTTTCGACTTACCACTTAAAACGAAGATCAAAAATCAATTTTTAATGTTGATATTACTTAGCCACCAATACCGAGAAACATTAACAGCAATACGACTAACAACAAGGTCAAAAGAGCAACACCCGACTTACCTATAACTTTAAGCAATATTTTAGCTATAACTAGTAATGCGGACATATATAGTAACTCTCTTTATAACTGCTTAATATTTTATTAGGATTAAAGCTTTCTTATCACTTACTTACAATCAACTTATACTATATTTTTTTAAAGTTAACTCCGAGCATATTCTACTTAGGTTTATTTTTTACACTGAAGGGCCCAGTCTTGAAAGATGTTCTTATAATATGCGCTGGTATAATTGAGCTATCATGTGGTTATTAATTACCAAGAGAAGGTTTTAAAGTAAGAATTATTGGAAAAGATCAACCCGTATCGGGTCAATCCACTAAAACAGGTGGTGGTATAAGGTTTGTTCATGGATCCAAACGCAATATTCAAATGTCGTTTTTAAGTAAGGATTTTTAGCGATTTTGGTGACCCCTGCAGGACTCGAACCTGCAACCCCCAGATTCGAAGTCTGGTGCTCTATCCAGTTGAGCTAAGGAGCCTTTTAAACATTGAGCTTAAACTACCGACATATCGTTAATATTTTTTTTACGCAATCCTTACACATAAAGTTTTTAAACCTCATTTATTCTAGGGAGCTAAAAAATAGACGATCAAACCCACTTTATTTAAGTAACTTACCTTAGACATCATTCCACACGCTTAAAACACCTTTAAAATAAGCCCAGTGCTTAGAGCGTTTTCTTTTTGAGATGATATTGAACGGCGAAAGTAGCTGAAGTGTGGCATCTCTAACCGCTTTGGATTTTGCATAACTTAAATTATGTTTTATGGTAGCATACATTCTAGATCTACCCATATGCCATCCCTTAAAAGCAGCCACTTGCGGCGTTCGTTCTGTTGAACCACCAAATAAGTGTTTAACCTTTGAATCCCGAACAAACATTAACTTACCTTGAGTTGCAATAAGTCTAAGAGATAAGTCATCATCTTCATGATATAGAAATATGTTCGGGTCGAATCCTCCAATTTTAGAGAAGTCATTTAACCTAACAAACAGAGCCGCACCGGAAAGGACGGGGACCTCAGCGTCTAACTTTGGCCAACCCCTAGGCATTTCTTTATCTCTTGAAATTAAATGGCTTCTTTTTTTAAAGTATGGTGTCCCATTGGGCCAAGAAATCCTTGGATTAAACCCAACCGTGTCAATGTGTTTATCAGCTGCTTGAACCAAATGCTCTAAAGCACCTTCTTCCAAAACAGCATCAGGGTTAAGAAAAAAAACAAACTCTGTTTCAACCAGTTCAGCGCCTAAATTACAGCCCACACCAAAGCCAAAGTTTTCTGAATTTTTTATTAATTTAAATCCAGATTCTATAGAAATCATTTCTAACTCGGATTGATCTTTCGAATTATTATCTACTAATACCACGGGAGTTCCATCAGGAATCGAACTTAACATAAGCCTCACAACAGAAGAGCTGTTATATGTAACAGAAACTATCGTTACCCGGGCATTCATAAAAAATCCATTCTAAAAAAATAATTCGATTCCTAATCGTCTGAAGGTAAATGTCATTTTTATTATAATATTTCAACTAATCTTATTATTAACATTTTACACTCGGACGGCTTTCACCATCTCTCATCTAAAGTTTTCTTGGAACAATTTTGATAAAATTTACGATTAAGAACATTTTAGAAAAATCAAATGACAGTAAAGAAAATAATTTGATTGAAGAAAATCATAACACATGCTTCTTATCTAACAGGCTTTACTGCTCCACTTGTTTTGTGAGTTCAAATAAGCAATTTGAAACAATCTAGGATTCACTATGATAGATCGCCGCTACCGAGTTGTTTTTGGAGCCAGCCTAACCCAATTTACGGTTATTGGAATTCTTTTCTCTTATGGGTTACTGATTAAAGAGTTTGAACTCGAGTTCGGATGGTCTAGAGCTTTGCTGTCCAGTTGCACCTCTCTCGCTTTCTTTGGAATGGGTATTTTAGCTCTAGTCGGAGGACGGTTTAGCGACAAATATGGCCCTCGGGTAGTTTTGAGTTTTACAGGTATAACCTTTGGGCTTGGCTATTGTTTAATCTCCCAAGTTAGTGCCCCGTGGCAGTTATTTCTAATTTTTGGTACTTTTGTCTCAATAGGAATGGGTACGCACGACGTTGTTACTCTGTCAACAATAGCAAAATGGTTTGTGCAGCGCAGAGGTATTATGTCAGCATTAGTAAAAGTAGGAACAGCCTGTGGTCAAATAACTATTCCCCCAGCCGCTGCCTACCTTATTGTTTTATATGGTTGGCGAAATACCGTAATAATAATGGGACTATCTGCATCCCTCTTACTCGTCGTAGGCGCATTTAATATGACGAACCCTCCACCAAAATCCACCACTAATGATACATACAACCCCACTGGGAAGTCATTAGCTGAGGCAAAGGGAGAACGACATTTTTGGTATTTATGTATTATTCAATTTCTATTCATAACGACGTTATTAGCAATACCCGTCCATATAGCTGTCCATGGAATTGACTTAGGAATGAGTTCAACCAAGGCATCAGGACTATTTTCAGTTATTGGCGGCGCCAGCATTGTCGGTCGTCTAGCTGCTGGTTTTCTCTTTGACAAGATAGGTGGGAAAAACTCACTGAGTTTATGTTTTATCCCTCTGATAGTAAGCCTCTTATCCTTAGTTTATGTTGACACCGATCTCTGGCTATTCATTGTTGTTGGGATATATGGACTGGCACACGGTGGTCTATTTACCGTGGTCTCACCACTTATTGCCGAATATTTTGGTATGCGTGCTCATGGCGCTATTTTCGGAACAATTTTATTTTTTGGCGCTGTCGGGGGGGCAATTGGACCTTTTCTAGTAGGTATAATTTTCGATTCTACGGGAAGTTACAAATATGCATTTATAACGCTTTTGATTTTTTCAATACTCTCGCTGCTAATTGCACTAACCCTTCCGCCTTCACAAAAGCCTCTATCGCAATAGATTACAATGAAGTTATTAGTAGGGGCGATCACCGGAAAGAGTAATCCTATGTAAAAGCCTTCTATGTCCAAAATAATCATTTACTGGATAGTGTAATGCGCAGCGATTATCCCAAAGAGCGAGATCTCCTAATTCCCAAACATGCCGGCACCGAAACTCCTCTTGAACCTGATGGTTAAATATAAAGTTTAACAAACTGGAACTCTCTAGGTCGCTCCAACCCTCAAAAGACCCAGTATGTGCTGGATTAACAAAAAGGCATTTCTTTTTAGTTTCTGGATGAGTGCGAACCACGGGATGAATACCTATCAAAGCTTCGCTTTTAACTTGCTTCCCTGACTCCAAAATTCTATCTGACCGGGTAGCAGACACAGTTGACTTATCTGAACGGCAAAC
>JAQBUS010000006.1 GCA_027623875.1 Pseudomonadota bacterium | reverse complement strand
GTTTACCTAATGGAACGGGGAAAACTTTACGGGTAGCTGTTTTTGCCAGAGATGAAAAAGCAGATGAGGCTAGAGCTGCTGGGGCTGACATTGTCGGTGCCGAAGATCTAATGCAAATCGTTCAAGGTGGAAAAGTTGATTTTGATCGATGTATAGCCACCCCTGATATGATGCCAATTGTTGGACGGTTGGGAAAAATTTTGGGGCCAAGAAACTTGATGCCTAACCCCAAAGTTGGAACAGTTACTATGGATGTTACCCAAGCTATTATGGCGGCTAAAGGTGGCGAGGTTCAGTTCAGAGCTGAGAAAGCTGGTGTTGTCCATGCTGGAATTGGAAAGGCATCTTTTGAAGAAAAAGCTCTTGTGGAAAACCTCCGTGCATTTATCGGAGCTGTTCTTAGTGCTAGACCATCGGGATCCAAGGGCGGTTATATGAAAAAAATTGCTCTTAGCTCAACAATGGGACCGGGGGTTACGATTGCAATTGAAAGCGCGATAGGCGCTAAATAAAGAATTTATACCTCAATATTAGGTATGAATAACGAAGAACTATTCTTCGTTCTGTCCGAGACGGAGGGTTAAACTTAGGTTTAATAAATCCTTTCTGAGATGGGAACCGAACTGAAAATCTTGAGGATTTACTCGAGTGATCTTGGTTAGGACCCTGAAATGGACCTTAAACGCTGGGAAACCAGCATAACTGAGCCGGAGGCCTAGGCCTCTAAATTTGGAGAAGAACTGTGGATAGAGCACAAAAAGAAAAAGTGGTTGAAGAACTCGGCCAAATCTTTGAAAGCTCTGGCGTTGTGGTGGTCAGTCACTATCAAGGTCTTACGGTTGCTGAAATGCAAGATCTGCGCGCTCAAATGAGTGATGCGGGTGGATTTGTTCGTGTTGCCAAAAATAAGCTCGCCAAAATCGCTCTTGAAGGAAAGCCTTGCGCAAGCATAGCAAATTTTCTTTCGGGTATGACTGTTCTCACTTATTCTGAGGATCCTATAGCTGCGGCTAAGGTGATAGAGAAGTATGCCAAGACAAATAGTAAGATATCTATTCTTGGCGGCGCTATGGGAGAGAATTTGTTAGATGTAGCCGGTGTTAAGGCATTGGCATCTATGCCGTCACGTGAGGAGCTTATAGCTTCGATTGTTGGCTGTTTAGTTGCTCCTGCATCAAACATAGCCGGTGCGATTGGTGGGCCTGCTTCTGGTATTGCAAGCATATTAAGCACCATTGAGGAGCGCGCTGAAGCTGCGTAACTCAAATTAAGACATTAATAGTGATGTAATTAGTTGCACGTTGGAACACAAATTAAAGAATGGAAACAGTATAATGGCCGATTTAAAAAAACTTGCAGAAGAGATTGTGGGATTAACACTCCTTCAAGCTCAAGAACTTAAAACTATTCTCAAAGACGACTATGGGATAGAGCCTGCAGCAGGCGGAGGCGTTATGATGGCAGCTCCCGCTGGAGGAAGTGATGCAGCAGCGGCGGAAGAGCAAACAGAGTTTGATGTAATTCTGGTTGCAGCCGGAGCACAAAAAATAAACGTAATTAAAGAAGTACGAACTATTACAGGTCTTGGGCTTAAAGAAGCTAAAGATTTAGTGGATGCTGGTGGTAAGGCCGTAAAAGAAGGCGTTAGCAAAACAGAAGCTGAAGAAGTAAAAGCTAAACTAGAAGCTGCTGGTGCCGAAGTGGCACTTAAGTAAAGTTAGTACACTTTTTGTCTGTAAAACAAGTTAATTGGGCCCAACACATAGTTGGGCTCGAAATTCTGAATCTTAGAAAGAACAAGAGAGTTTTTTCTTAGGAGCAGTTTAGACTCGGGAGCGTGCCGTTGGGAAGGTGCGCGAGTATTGGGTTGACTATTTTTTATTCAATAGGATGGGTGCTTTTCCCAAAGTGCAAGTCTTAACAGAATTGAAAGGCTATTAGAAATATGGCACAAACATTTATTGGCAAAAAAAGAATAAGAAAATACTTTGGTAAGATTGATGAAGTATTAGAAATGCCAAATTTAATTCAAGTTCAGAAGTCTTCATACGATTTATTTTTAAAGTCGGGGAGTGAATTAGAGCCAACAGATGGAGAAGGCATAAAAGGTGTTTTCCAATCAGTTTTTCCGATAAAAGATTTCAATGAAACTGCTGTTTTAGAGTTTGTAAAGTATGAGTTGGAGAAACCAAAATACGATGTTGAAGAGTGTCAGCAACGTGGCATGACATACTCTGGGCCGTTGAAAGTTACTTTAAGATTAATAGTATTTGATGTTGATGAGGATACCGGTGCGCGTTCTGTTAAGGGCATTAAAGAACAAGATGTGTTTATGGGTGATATGCCTTTAATGACACCTAATGGAACATTTGTAGTTAATGGAACAGAGAGAGTAGTCGTTTCTCAGATGCATAGGTCTCCGGGCGTGTTTTATGATCACGACAGGGGGAAAACTCACTCATCTGGAAAATTCCTTTTTACGTGCAGAATAATTCCATACAGAGGAAGTTGGTTGGATTTTGAATTTGACGCTAAAGATTTAGTTTATGCTCGTATAGATAGGCGAAGAAAACTACCTGTTTCGACATTGCTGTTTGCTCTTGGGCTTGATCAGGAAGCAATAATGGATTCTTATTACGACACTGTTTCATTCAAGCAGGTTAAGACCGGTTGGTCTACAAAGTTCTTTCCAGAAAGATTACGGGGTACAAAGCCTGAGGTCGATTTAAAAGACGCTAAAACCGGGAAAGTAATAGCTGAAGGTGGAAAAAAAATAACACCGAGAGCTGTAAAGGCCTTTATAGATGAGGGCAAAGTAACTGAAATACTAACTTCGTTCGAAAGTATAATCGGCAAATTCGTTGCTAAAGATATTATCAATGAGGAAACTGGAGAAATTTGGGTAGAAGCAGGTGACGAACTTACTTGGGAATTGGATAAGAACAATGAAGTTTCAGGAGGAAGTCTAAAGGTTCTTCTTGATAATGGCTTAAAGGAAATACCAGTTCTCGATATAGATCATATCAACGTCGGTCCATATATAAGAAATACGGTCTTTGCCGATAAGAATTTTGGACGAGATAGAGCTCTAATGGATATATACCGTGTCATGCGACCTGGCGAGCCTCCAACTGTTGAAGCGGCATCGGCCCTTTTTGATAGCATTTTCTTTGATAGCGAACGATATGATCTAAGTGCCGTAGGTCGAGTCAAAATGAATATTCGACTGGAATTAGATGCGGAAGACTCAGTTCGTGTTTTGCGTAAAACCGACATAATTGCATGTATTAAGGCCTTGGTCGACTTGCGTGACGGAAAGGGAGAAATAGATGATATTGATCACTTAGGTAACCGAAGGGTTAGGTCCGTCGGTGAGCTAATGGAGAACCAATATCGCGTAGGTTTGTTGAGAATGGAGCGAGCTATTAGGGAGCGCATGTCAAGTGTTGAAATTGACAATGTGATGCCGCAGGATTTAATTAATGCTAAGCCAGCAGCTGCGGCAGTTAGAGAATTCTTCGGATCTTCCCAATTATCTCAATTCATGGACCAAACAAACCCTCTCTCGGAAGTAACCCACAAGAGAAGATTATCGGCTTTAGGACCAGGGGGCCTTACAAGAGAAAGAGCGGGATTTGAGGTTAGGGATGTTCACCCTACTCACTACGGAAGAATGTGTCCGATTGAGACACCCGAAGGGCCAAATATTGGTTTAATAAACTCCTTAGCTACATTTGCTAGGATCAACAAATATGGTTTAATTGAAACCCCTTATAGAAAAGTTATTGACGGAAAAGTAACGGATCAAATTGAATATTTGTCTGCGACAGAAGAGATGCGATTTACTGTTGCTCAAGCTAACGCGGCAATAAATGAGGAGGGTGGCTTTAAGAATGAGTTAGTTTCAACCCGCCAAGCTGGTGAGTACATGCTACAGTCGAGAGATAACGTTGATCTGATAGATGTTTCTCCAAAACAGTTGGTCTCTATTGCTGCGTCTCTGATTCCGTTTCTCGAGAATGATGACGCGAATAGAGCTTTGATGGGATCGAACATGCAACGTCAGGCAGTTCCCTTATTGCAAGCCGATGCTCCTTTTGTGGGAACTGGAATGGAATCGATAGTTGCTACGGACTCTGGTGCCGCCATTCAGGCCTCAAGAGGAGGAATAATAGATCAAGTTGATGCCACACGAATAGTTGTAAGAGTAACAGATAGTCTTGAGTTGGGTGACTCTGGGGTAGATATCTACGGGCTCCGAAAGTTCCAACGATCAAATCAAAATACGTGTATAAACCAGCGACCATTAGTTAAGGTTGGGGATTTGGTTCTAAAAGGTGAAGTCATTGCAGATGGTCCTTCAACAGATTTAGGTGAGTTGGCTTTAGGAAAGAACGTTTTAGTGGCGTTTATGCCTTGGAATGGCTATAATTATGAAGATTCTATTTTAATTTCTGAACGAATTGCCAGAGATGATGTCTTTACTTCAATACATATTGAGGAGTTTGAGGTCGCGGCACGAGATACAAAACTTGGACCAGAGGAGATCACAAGAGACATTCCAAATGTTGGAGAAGAAGCCTTGAGGAATTTGGATGAAGCAGGGATCGTCTATATTGGAGCAGATGTTGTGCCAGGCGATATTTTAGTCGGCAAAATAACTCCTAAGGGTGAAAGCCCTATGACCCCTGAAGAAAAATTGCTGCGTGCAATTTTTGGTGAAAAAGCGTCTGACGTAAGGGATACATCATTAAGGGTAAAGCCTGGGGATTTCGGTACCGTTGTAGAGGTGCGTGTATTTAACAGACACGGTGTCGAAAAAGATGAGAGATCACTTCAAATCGAACGAGAAGAAATTGATAGGTTGGCTCGTGATAGGGACGATGAGATGGCTATCCTAGATAGGAAGCCTTAATAATGGGCAAGAACATTGTTTCTGGTTCAAAGGGTGCCAAAAGTAAAGTCACACCAGAAACTCTTGAGGGCCTTTCGAAGGGGCAGTGGTGGCAAATAGCACTAGAAAAAGAACTTGATGCTAGTCAAGTTGAGGCTCTTAATTCTCAATATGAAGATCAGAAAGCAGTTTTAGAAGCTCGGTTTGAGGATAAGGTTGAGAAAGTAAGGCGTGGGGATGACTTACCTCCAGGCGTTATGAAAATGGTTAAGGTTTTTGTTGCGGTAAAACGTAAACTCCAGCCAGGAGATAAGATGGCTGGGCGACATGGTAACAAGGGCGTTATTTCTAAGGTTGTTCCAATGGAAGACATGCCTTTCCTCGAAGACGGAACCCCTGTCGATTTTTGTTTAAATCCTCTTGGGGTGCCATCGCGTATGAATGTAGGTCAGATTCTAGAAACTCACATGGGTTGGGCATCACGAGGGCTAGGCC
Organism: Pseudomonadota bacterium; assembly: GCA_027623875.1. Lineage (GTDB taxonomy): Bacteria > Pseudomonadota > Alphaproteobacteria > Rhodobacterales > Rhodobacteraceae. The sequence goes on along the minus strand of JAQBUS010000006.1, from coordinate 11,253 downwards.
TTAGGATTGGAGATGCCCTAGACGAATTTAAGAGATTTGGAGACAATACTCCAGTTAAGGACGCTTTGAAGTATGCCTATGGTGAAGAGACTTATAAGGATGCTTTCTCTGAGATGGGTGACGAAGAATTGATTAACAGCGCTGGTACAGTTCGTTATGGGGTTCCAATCGCCACTCCTGTTTTTGATGGTGCAAAAGAGGCTGATATTAACGAGGCCCTAATGAAGGCTGGTTTTGATACAAGCGGTCAATCTGTTTTGTTTGATGGCCGAACAGGAGAGAAATTTGCGCGCCGAATTACGGTGGGAGTAAAGTATCTTCTTAAGTTACATCACTTGGTTGATGATAAAATACATGCTAGATCCACAGGCCCTTATAGCTTGGTCACGCAGCAACCTCTCGGAGGAAAGGCCCAATTTGGTGGGCAAAGGTTCGGAGAGATGGAAGTGTGGGCTCTAGAAGCTTATGGAGCTGCCTATACGCTTCAAGAAATGTTAACGGTTAAGTCTGACGATGTTTCTGGAAGGACAAAAGTCTATGAGAGTATAGTTAAGGGTGAAGACAATTATGAGGCGGGGATACCAGAATCGTTCAACGTGCTCGTCAAAGAAGTTCGAGGCCTTGGGCTAAATATGGAACTCCTGGAAGCGGAGGAAGAGTAGCAATAGAAACTTTATTCTCGAATTTAACGCTATTCCTAAATGTGAAGGACAAAAAATGAACCAGGAAATAACATCAAATCCATTTAATCCACTGGGTGCCCCAAAAACTTTCGATGAGATTAAGGTCTCTTTAGCATCGCCTGAAAGAATTCTTTCATGGTCTTTCGGAGAAATTAAGAAACCTGAAACTATTAATTACCGTACCTTTAAGCCAGAGCGTGACGGGCTTTTCTGTGCAAGGATCTTCGGCCCAATAAAGGATTATGAGTGTCTGTGCGGTAAGTATAAGCGTATGAAGTACAGGGGAGTTGTTTGTGAGAAGTGTGGCGTCGAAGTTACTCTTCAGAAGGTTCGTCGAGAGAGAATGGGACATATAGAGCTTGCCTCTCCAGTGGCGCATATATGGTTTCTTAAATCTTTACCAAGCCGCATTGGCCTAATGTTGGATATAACACTCCGTAATCTTGAGAGAATTTTATATTTTGAAAATTATGTGGTGATTGAGCCAGGATTAACAGATCTCAAATATGGTCAATTAATGACAGAAGAAGAATTTTTAGATGCTCAAGATTTTTATGGCATGGATGCTTTTACTGCCAACATAGGCGCTGAAGCCATTAGAGAAATGTTGGCAACGATTGATTTGGAAGCAGAAGCTGATCAGTTAAGAGAAGAGCTAGCAGTAGCTACTGGTGAGCTTAAACCAAAGAAAATTATTAAACGACTAAAATTAGTAGAAAACTTCTTGGAGTCTGGTAACAGACCCGAATGGATGGTGCTAACGGTAGTTCCGGTTATTCCGCCAGAACTTCGTCCTTTGGTTCCGTTAGATGGCGGTAGATTTGCTACATCTGACCTGAATGATTTATATCGACGTGTTATCAATAGAAATAACCGCTTGAAGCGGCTTATTGAGTTAAGAGCTCCCGATATAATTGTTAGAAATGAAAAAAGAATGTTGCAAGAGTCTGTGGACGCGTTGTTTGACAATGGCAGGCGCGGCAGGACTATTACTGGGGCCAACAAAAGACCGTTAAAGTCTTTGAGTGATATGTTAAAAGGTAAGCAAGGGCGGTTTCGGCAAAACCTTTTAGGTAAAAGAGTTGATTTTTCTGGTCGCTCAGTAATCGTAACAGGACCCGAGCTCAAACTACATCAGTGCGGTATTCCTAAGAAGATGGCACTAGAATTATTTAAGCCTTTTATATACTCGAGGTTGGAGGCCAAAGGATTTTCTTCGACCGTAAAGCAAGCAAAAAAACTCGTTGAAAAAGAAAGACCGGAAGTTTGGGATATTCTTGATGAAGTGATTAGAGAGCACCCAGTTCTTTTAAATAGGGCACCGACTTTGCACCGATTAGGTATTCAAGCATTTGAGCCGGTACTTATAGAGGGAAAGGCTATACAGCTTCACCCATTGGTTTGTTCAGCTTTTAATGCAGACTTTGATGGGGATCAGATGGCTGTTCACGTGCCTTTGAGCCTTGAAGCTCAATTAGAAGCCCGTGTGCTTATGATGTCTACTAATAATGTTTTATCTCCGGCGAATGGCGCACCTATTATTGTGCCTTCTCAAGATATGATCCTAGGTCTGTATTACACGAGTATTGAGCGGAATGGTATGAAGGGAGAGGGAAAAGTATTCGTAAGTGTTGAGGAAGTTCAGCACGCCCTTGATGCGGGCGTGGTTCATTTGCATGCTAAAATTAAAGTTAGGCTTCCTCAAATTGATGAAGAGGGAAATGAAATACAGGTGAGATTCGATACCACTCCAGGAAGAGTCAGGCTCGGATCATTACTTCCTTTGAATGCCAAAGCCCCTTTCGAGCTGGTTAATAGGTTATTAAGGAAAAAAGAAGTACAAAAAATAATCGATACTGTTTATAGATATTGTGGACAAAAAGAGTCTGTAATTTTCTGTGATCAAATTATGACCATGGGTTTTCGAGAGGCCTTCAAAGCGGGAATCTCATTCGGTAAAGATGATATGATTGTTCCCGACAACAAATGGACCATAGTTGATGAGACTCGTGATCAGGTGAAGGACTTTGAGCAGCAGTATATGGACGGCTTAATTACTCAAGGAGAGAAATATAATAAAGTTATTGATGCTTGGTCAAAGTGTAACGATCGAGTCACTGACGCTATGATGAGCAATATTTCAACTACTGGGCTAAATGAGGATTCTTCAGATGCAGAGCCTAACTCAGTTTACATGATGGCACATTCGGGCGCTCGCGGATCCGTAACTCAAATGAAACAACTTGGTGGTATGCGGGGCTTAATGGCCAAACCAAATGGAGAAATTATTGAAACACCAATTATTTCAAACTTTAAAGAGGGTTTAAGCGTTTTAGAGTATTTCAACTCTACTCACGGCGCTCGGAAAGGTTTATCAGATACAGCCTTAAAAACTGCAAACTCAGGATATCTAACTAGGCGGCTTGTTGATGTAGCCCAGGATTGTATTGTTCGCCAAATTGACTGTGGAACAACTGCATCAATTACCGCTCGGGCGGCCATAAACGACGGGGAAGTGGTTTCCTCAATTGGAGATCGTCTTTTAGGAAGAGTTGTTCAAGAGGACGTTATAGTTCTTGAAACAGCTGAGGTTTTAGCCTCGACAGGTGACCTTATCGACGAAAGACAAGCAGACGCAATTGATGCGGCTGATATTGCCACCGTACGAATGCGAAGCGCACTTACTTGTGAGGCTGAAGACGGTATTTGTGCAATGTGCTATGGTCGCGATTTGGCACGTGGAACTATTGTGAATATTGGAGAGGCTGTAGGTATTATCGCGGCTCAATCCATTGGTGAGCCAGGAACTCAGCTGACAATGCGTACATTTCACATCGGCGGCGTTGCTCAGGGTGGGCAGCAATCCTTCTTAGAGGCTAGCCAAGAGGGAGTAATCGCATTTACAAACCCGAATATACTAAAAAATGATGCTGGTGAGAGAGTGGTTATGGGAAGAAATATGTCTTTAGCCATTATCGACTCTAATGGTGTCGAGCGGGCTCGGCACAAAATTGGGTATGGCTCAAAGCTACATGTTAAAGAAAATAAGAATGTGGCACGAGGAGATAAACTGTTTGAGTGGGATCCATATACTTTACCTATTATAGCTGAAAAGAAAGGCATCGCTAGGTTCGTTGATTTAATTAGTGGTATTGCGGTTAAAGACGATACAGATGATGCCACCGGGATGACTCAGAAAATCGTTGTTGATTGGCGAACAGCTCCAAAAGGTAGTGAACTGAAGCCAGAAATTGTAATAGAGGACCCAAAATCGGGTCAGCCCGTTACTTTAGCTAGCGGAAATCCAGCAGCTTACCCTATGTCTGTTGATGCAGTTTTATCGGTAGAGGATGGGCAAGAAATTAAAGCTGGAGATACTATTGCACGCATTCCTAGAGAAGGGGCTCGCACAAAAGATATTACAGGAGGATTGCCGCGGGTTGCAGAGTTATTTGAAGCCCGTAGGCCAAAAGATCACGCAATAATCGCAGAAATTGATGGCTATGTCCGATTTGGAAAAGATTACAAGAACAAGCGTCGTGTGGCTATCGAACCCGGGGATGAATCTCTAGAAAAAGTAGAGTACATGGTACCTAAAGGTAAACACATTCCAGTTGCAGAAGGTGATTATGTTCAGAGGGGAGATTACATAATGGATGGTAATCCTGTTCCTCACGATATTCTACGAATACTAGGGATCGAGGCTTTGGCTGATTATTTAATTGATGAAGTCCAGGACGTTTATCGCCTTCAGGGGGTTAAAATTAATGATAAACATATCGAGGTTATTGTTCGACAGATGTTACAAAAAATGGAAATTGTAGATAGCGGAACGACAACCTTATTAAAGGGAGAGAATGTTGATAAGCATGAGTTTGACCAAGCTAATGCGCGTGCAATAGAAAAGGGAGGACGGGAAGCTAGTGCTGAGCCAATCCTACTCGGCATCACAAAAGCATCACTGCAAACGAGAAGTTTTATCTCTGCAGCATCTTTTCAGGAAACAACCCGAGTGCTTACCGAAGCTTCTACTATGGGAAAAAGAGACAAACTCTTGGGACTGAAAGAAAATGTTATAGTTGGTAGACTTATTCCTGCTGGAACGGGTGGTGCAACCCAGCAAATGCGTCGTATTGCTCAGGATCGTGATAATGTTGTCATCGAAGCTCGACGAGCTGAGGTAGAGGCTAACCTTGCTTTGGCAGCTCCTGAGAAGGGATCTGTTGAAGATGTTTTTTCGGAAGTTTCCGACGAATAAACCATTGACAATATATCAATTAAAATGCCCCGCTAAATGCGGGGCTTTTTAGGTTTAGTAAGAGCTTATTTGATAATTTGGTGGTATATTATGAAGTCGATTTCTGATAATCTTTTCGGGTCTTCTCTAATGGCAGGATCGCTAGTGTTTTATACAGTAAACGATTCTTTTATGAAAAGTTTGGGAGATTCTATACCTTTTTTCCAAACGATACTTATGCGAGGGGCAATAGTTTTTCTATGTTTGTTAATTGCTTCGGGTCTTTCAGGAGCTTTATCTCAGTCAATTGGGATGCATGATAAAAAGCTTATTGCAATAAGATCAGCAGCAGAGCTTGCCGGCACTTACTTTTTTTTGAATGCACTGTATCAAATGCCACTTGCGAACTTAAACGCAATTATGGGTGTTCTGCCTTTGACAGTTACGATTGCAGCGGTATTTCTTTTTGGTGAAATGATAGGTTGGAAACGGATTTTCGCAATTACTTTAGGTTTTTTCGGTATGCTGTTGATTGTTAGGCCGGGGGCCGAACAGTTTAATGTTTATTCTTTTTATGCACTCTCGGCTGTTGTATGCGTGACTGTTCGAGAGATGGCTACTAGGCGATTGTCTGAAAGCGTTCCCTCATTAATGGTGGCGACAGTAACAGCTTTTTCTATTTTAGTAATGGGCGTATTAGGCTCACTAACGATTGACTTGCAGCCAGTCAGTATTGTTGATTTGGGGAAATTGCTGGGCGCGTCTACTTTTCTAATCGGCGGCTATTTATCTAGCGTGTTGGCTATGAGAAAAGGAGATATTGGTTTTGTCGCACCTTTTAGGTATAGTGGATTAATCGCAGCAATTATAATTGGATATTTTTTCTTTGATGAATGGCCAGATATATATGGGTTGCTGGGTATTGTAATAATTATTTTCGCCGGCATATTTACGATCTATAGAGAGCAAAAAATGCTAACCCGAAGAAGTGACAGACTTTAGCTTAATACATAAAGTAGAGGCATTTTAATGGCTTCGTGTTGCCCGAGTCAGAGTTGCATAATTTTAACCGATTATTTGCTCAACTAGTGTTGACACGTGCTCCGACTCCTTCTATTACCCCCGAACCCGCTGATTTATAATACTAAACAGCGATAAGAATATTTAAGTGGTCAAGATCCGGGTAAGAACCTCGATCCTCTGGATATCCACCGCGTCGTTCCTGCGTTCGGGATCGGTAGCGGTTTTTGTGTTTTGCAGGTCTGCAAAATGAGAACATCGAAGCGGGGGTAGAATCTCCCGTGTCTATTAAAAGAGGGGTTAAGCCTTAATGCCAACAGTCCAGCAGCTGATACGCAAGCCACGTCAGCCTAGAATCAAGCGTTCAAAGTCTATGCACTTACAGGAGTGTCCTCAAAAACGAGGTGTATGTACACGCGTTTATACTACCACTCCAAAGAAACCTAACTCTGCTATGAGAAAGGTTGCCAAAGTTAGGCTCACAAACGGGTTTGAAGTTATTTCTTATATTCCAGGCGAAAGTCACAACCTGCAAGAGCACTCGGTAGTGCTTATTCGTGGTGGCAGGGTTAAAGATTTACCGGGAGTTAGATATCACATACTTAGAGGTGTGCTTGATACCCAAGGAGTTAAAGATCGCAAGCAGAGGCGCTCTAAGTATGGCGCCAAGCGTCCTAAGTAAAAGGAAATATAAATGTCACGTCGTCATGCCGCAGAAAAACGGATAGTACTCCCAGATGCTAAATTTGGAGACAGAGTTCTAACGAAATTTATGAATAATCTAATGGTTGATGGAAAAAAATCTGCCGCAGAGCGTATAGTATATAACGCGTTCGAACGAGTTGAAGCAAAATTAAAAAAAGCGCCTGTGGATGTCTTTCATGAAGCGCTAGATCTTATAAAACCAGCTGTTGAGGTCCGGTCGCGTAGGGTCGGTGGTGCTACATACCAAGTTCCGGTTGAGGTTCGTCCAGAGAGGCGAGAAGCTCTAGCGATCAGATGGCTTATAAAGGCTGCACGCAGTAGGAATGAACATACGATGGAAGAGCGCTTAGCTGGGGAATTAATGGACGCAGTTAATTCCAGGGGTTCGGCTGTCAAGAGAAGAGAAGACACGCATAAGATGGCCGATGCTAATAAAGCATTCAGCCATTATCGCTGGTAGTTCTTAGGAAAGAAAAAAGTTATGTCACGTGATTACAACCTAACGCATTATAGAAATTTTGGTATTATGGCGCACATAGACGCGGGTAAAACCACTTGTACGGAACGCATTTTATATTACACAGGTAAGTCGCATAACATCGGCGAAGTTCATGACGGTGCTGCTACTATGGATTGGATGGAGCAAGAGCAGGAGAGGGGTATAACTATCACCTCAGCTGCAACGACCACTTTCTGGGAGAGAACTGAAGATGGTTCCACTGACCGTGATGACAAGTATAGAATGAATATTATTGATACGCCTGGTCACGTGGACTTCACTATTGAGGTCGAGCGCTCTCTTGCTGTGTTAGACGGGGCGGTAGCTCTTTTAGATGCAAATGCAGGTGTTGAGCCGCAAACAGAGACGGTATGGCGTCAGGCCGATCGGTATAAAGTTCCAAGAATTGTATTCGTTAATAAGATGGATAAAATTGGAGCCGATTTTTATAATTGCGTAACTATGATTAAGGATAGAACTGGCGCAACGCCTGCTCCTATTCAACTTCCAATAGGTTCAGAAACTGAACTCGAAGGTATGATAGATCTCGTGACGATGGAAGAATGGGTTTGGGAGGGCGAGGATTTAGGCGCCACTTGGGACAGAAGACCAATTAGAGATTCGCTGCGAAAAAATGCTGAAGAATGGCGTGGGAAACTAATTGAAAATGCTGTAGACATGGACGATGCCGCCATGGAGGCGTACCTTGATGGCGTAGAGCCAGATGTGGAAACCTTGCGTTCTCTTATCAGAAAGGGAACTTTAGCCATGGCGTTCGTTCCGGTTCTTTGTGGATCTGCTTTCAAGAACAAGGGCGTTCAACCGTTGTTGAACGCTGTAATCGATTACCTCCCATCTCCTCTTGATGTTAAAGACTATATGGGTTTTCGACCTGGTGATGAGTCTGAGACGCGAGATATCCCAAGAAGAGCAGATGATGAAATGCCTTTCTCTGGCCTTGCATTTAAAATTATGAATGACCCTTTTGTGGGCTCGCTTACCTTTACAAGAATTTATTCTGGCACCCTTTCTAAGGGCGACACGATGCTAAATTCAACTAAAGGAAGAAAAGAGCGGGTTGGTAGAATGATGATGATGCATTCAATCAATAGGGAAGAAATCACTGAAGCTTTTGCCGGAGATATTATAGCTTTGGCTGGACTCAAAGACACTACAACCGGGGACACCCTTTGTAATGAAAAAGATGCAGTAATTTTAGAAACGATGACTTTTCCAGATCCAGTTATTGAAATTGCAGTTGAGCCAAAGACAAAAGTTGATCAAGAAAAAATGTCCCAAGGTCTTGCTCGCCTGGCTGCCGAAGATCCATCATTTAGAGTTGAGACTGATTTAGAGTCAGGTCAAACAATAATGAAAGGTATGGGTGAGCTTCACCTAGATATCCTAGTAGATCGTTTAAGGCGGGAATTTAAGGTTGAGGCAAATATTGGAGCTCCGCAAGTTGCCTATAGAGAGACTATAGGTCACGAGTTAGAGCACTCATATACACATAAAAAGCAGTCTGGAGGTTCTGGACAATTTGCAGAAGTGAAAATGATTTTAATGCCAACGGAACCTGGAGAGGGATATAGCTTTGAATCGCGTATCGTTGGCGGGTCTATTCCAAAAGAATATATTCCCGGAGTGGAAAAGGGAATTAAATCTGTAATGGATAGTGGTCCTCTTGCTGGGTTTCCCGTGATTGACTTCAAAGTAGTATTGCTCGATGGAAAATTCCATGATGTGGACTCTAGTGTTCTAGCTTTTGAGATTGCAGGTCGTATGTGTATGCGGGAGGGGTTAAAGAGAGCTGGTGCGAAACTCCTTGAGCCGATTATGAAAGTAGAAGTTGTTACTCCAGATGAGTATACGGGAGGAATAATCGGAGATCTAACCTCACGTAGGGGGCATGTTCAGGGTCAAGACTCACGTGGTAATGCGATTGCAATTGATGTATTTGTTCCACTTGCTAATATGTTCGGATACATAAATACATTAAGGTCGATGTCGTCTGGTCGAGCTAACTTTTCAATGCAATTTGATCATTACGAACCAGTACCACAGACTATTAGTGAAGAAATTCAAAAAAAATACGCGTAGGCGTTTAGTTTTAAAAAGAGGAGACCACCATGGGTAAGGAAAAGTTTGTACGTAATAAGCCGCATGTTAACATTGGTACGATTGGCCATGTTGACCACGGCAAGACGACGCTGACTGCTGCGATTACGAAATATTTTGGCGATTTTATGTCGTATGATTCTATTGATGCTGCTCCTGAGGAGAAAGCACGTGGTATTACGATTTCTACTGCGCATGTTGAATATGAAACAGAAGCCCGTCACTACGCGCATGTTGATTGCCCTGGTCACGCTGATTATGTGAAGAACATGATTACTGGTGCGGCTCAGATGGATGGCGCTATTCTTGTTGTTAACGCAGCGGATGGCCCTATGCCACAAACACGGGAACATATTTTGTTGGGTCGTCAAGTTGGCATTCCATATATGGTTGTTTTTATGAACAAGGTTGATCAAGTTGATGATGACGAACTGTTAGAGCTTGTGGAGATGGAAATTAGGGAGCTGTTATCTTCTTATGATTACCCTGGTGATGATATTCCGATTATTTCGGGTTCTGCTCTTGCTGCGATGGAAGGTAGAGACCCGGCTATTGGTGAAGAGAAGATAAAAGAGTTAATGGCTGCTGTTGATACGTATATTCCAACACCAACCCGTGCGATTGATAAGCCATTCCTTATGCCGATCGAGGATGTGTTTTCAATTTCAGGACGTGGTACTGTTGTTACTGGGCGTATTGAGCGTGGAGTAGTAAATGTTGGGGATTCCATAGAGATTGTGGGTATTCGTGATACTACGACAACAACGTGTACTGGTGTTGAGATGTTTAGAAAGCTTCTAGACTCAGGTCAGGCTGGAGATAATGTTGGTGCGCTACTTCGTGGTGTTGACCGCGAAGGTGTTGAGCGAGGTCAGATTCTTTGCAAGCCTGGTTCAGTTAAGCCCCACAAAAAATTTGAAGCTGAGGCATATATCTTAACTAAAGATGAAGGCGGTCGACATACGCCTTTCTTTGCAAACTACCGTCCACAATTTTACTTCCGTACAACGGATGTAACAGGGACTGTTGAACTTGCAGCCGGTACGGAAATGGTTATGCCGGGCGATAATGTATCGTTTAAAGTAGAGTTACTTGCTCCAATTGCAATGGAAACTGGCTTGCGGTTTGCTATCCGAGAAGGTGGAAGAACAGTAGGCGCTGGTGTCGTTTCAAGCATCATCGAATAAAACTAATAATTAAGGGTCTAAGGCGTACTTCTCTATAGTGCCGCTTTTGACCCTAATGCCCTGAAAGGCCAAAAAAATGGCAGTACAAAGCCAAACTATTAGAATAAGACTTAAAGCATTTGATTACAGAGTCTTAGACGCAAGTACTAAAGAAATTGTAAGCACAGCTAAGCGAACCGGGGCCGATGTTCGAGGGCCAATACCTCTGCCTAACCGGATAGAGAAGTTTACTGTTTTACGCGGACCGCATGTTGATAAGAAATCCAGGGATCAATTTGAGATTAGGACGCATAAGCGTCTCTTGGATATAGTAGACCCAACACCACAAACAGTAGATGCGCTGATGAAGCTCGATCTTGCTGCGGGTGTTGATGTAGAAATCAAGGTATAGGGGGCTGATGATATGTTGCGCTCCGGTGTAATTGCAAAGAAAGTCGGGATGACTCGGCTGTTTTTAGATGACGGGAAGCAGGTTCCAGTTACGGTTCTGCAGCTCGATAAACTTCAAGTTGTTGCGAATAGGACTCTTGATCGAGATGGGTATTCAGCTGTTCAGCTGGGTGCGGGAACGGCAAAGGTTAGCCGCACCTCTAAGCCGATGCGTGGTCATTTTGCTGTAGCTAAGGTTGAGCCAAAACGTAAGATTGCTGAATTTAGAGTTACTCCAGAAAACCTGATAAATGTAGGTGAGGAAATTACGGCCAACCACTATTTTGAAGGACAGTACGTAGATGTTTCTGGAACTTCTATTGGTAAGGGTTTTGCTGGTGCAATGAAGAGGCATAACTTTAAGGGTCTAAGGGC
>JAQBUS010000337.1 GCA_027623875.1 Pseudomonadota bacterium | reverse complement strand
ATAAGCTACATCGCAGTAAATACGTAAAAAATAGTTGGGGATTAATGTGACAAAAATAAAGGTAGCGAATCCAGTCGTAGAATTAGACGGTGACGAGATGACCAGGATTATTTGGGATTTTATAAAAAAGAAACTTATTTTGCCCTACCTTGATATCGACCTACGTTATTATGATTTGGGGATGGAATGTCGTGACGAAACCAATGACCAGATAACAATTGATGCTGCAAACGAAATCAAAAGAATAGGGGTTGGAATCAAATGCGCAACTATAACACCTGATGAGGCTAGAGTTGAAGAATTTAATCTTAAGGAAATGTGGCGTAGCCCTAATGGAACCATACGAAATATTTTAGGCGGTGTAGTTTTTAGAGAACCAATAATTTGCTCGAACGTACCAAAGCTTGTTCCTGGCTGGACAAAACCGATAGTTATTGGGCGTCATGCTTTTGGCGATCAATATCGTGCTACTGACTTTTTAATGCCTGGCCCAGGCGTTTTAACGATGAAGTTTGTTGGCATAGATGGGCAGAAAATAGAAAAGGAAGTTTTTAAATCACCATCAGCCGGAATAGCTCTTGGCATGTATAATTTGGATGACTCCATAATAGATTTTGCAAGAGCTTCAATGAACTACGGTTTGATACGAGGCTGGCCCGTGTACCTTTCAACCAAGAATACTATCTTAAAAGTTTATGATGGTCGCTTCAAAGATTTGTTTCAAAAAGTTTTTGATGAAGAATTTACGGATAAGTTTAAAGCTGCTGGTATTACTTATGAGCACCGTTTAATTGATGACATGGTTGCAGCTGCTATGAAATGGTCCGGTGGCTTTGTCTGGGCCTGTAAAAACTACGACGGTGATGTACAGTCTGATACCGTTGCGCAGGGGTACGGTTCACTTGGTTTGATGACTTCACAATTAATGACCCCCGACGGAAAAACTGTGGAGGCAGAAGCCGCACACGGAACTGTAACAAGGCATTATAGACAGCACCAACAAGGTAAAGAAACATCAACCAATTCGATAGCTTCAATATTTGCGTGGACGGGTGGTTTAAAACATCGCGCAAAGCTTGATGATAATAGTCGGCTTTTAGAATTTGCTAATGTGTTAGAAAAAGTAACAGTTAATACAGTAGAGTCTGGCCATATGACCAAAGACCTAGCACTATTAATAGGTCCAGAGCAAAAATGGTTGTCCACAGAAGGTTTTTTAGAAATGGTAGACCAAAACCTAAATTCTGCGATGTAAAGTAAGGTTTGAATAGTTTTCGTTGTTCGGATCATTTATCCTATAAATATAAAAATTTTTGTTCTGTGTAAGTTTTAAATCGTTCTTACGTCAAAATTACATCAGGTAAGACCTGCGGCTTATTTTCATTTCATAAAGGCTCTTGTTAATTGATCCATATACCGTAACCTTGGAAATTGAATCGGCTAATACAAGATTAAAAAAATGTTATATCGTGACTAGAAATATTCCAATAATTCTTCTTGCTGGCGGTGCATCTTCTCGGATGTTGGGCAGAGATAAACTTTTAGAAGATATTAACGGGATTTCTTTAATTCGTGACCGAGTGTTAACTTGCTTACAAGCTGCAAAATCTGACGTAATTGTAGTTATTCCTCCTAACTCTCCTGATCGAAGAGAACAAATATCCGACTTATCGGTAACGATTTTAGAGAATAAGGGCTCGAAACTAGGCCTATCACACTCGATCAGCGTCGGTATATCAGCCTTAAATGAAGATCAGGTAATGATACTATTAGCGGATCTCCCAGAAATTACATCCCAGGATTTAACTAAAGTTCTAAAGGTTGCGTCATCAAAACCCAATTTAATTATTAGAGGTGCATCCTCAAGTGGAAAAGCAGGACACCCAGTAATTTTTAAAAAAGAACTTTTTGAACTACTTATACAACTACGCGGTGATAATGGGGCAAAGGAATTATTGAGAGAAAAAGAAAAAGACACTTTTTTAGTGAAATTACCAAACTATCATGCCCTCTCCGATTTGGATACGCCCGAAGAATGGGACCTCTGGAGGAGTGCTAGAAAAAAAGTTATCGAAAGTAAAACTGCTAACTAAACGTAAGTTATAGTTTTATTAGATATTTTTGTGTTCCACTAAGAACCATCTCTGACTTCTGATTGTATATAAACACTGATAGACACATTACTCCCGTGGTGTCTGATGGCAATAGCTCTGAGATTGTAAATTCAGTGTAAAGAGTATCACCCTTATATACTGGCTTTAGAAACTTACTTGATTGCTCAATAAACCCTATCAAATCACCCCCTAGCTCGTGGGCAAGAGGGGTGGCACCTATGACTGACTGAATTAAAGTCATGAATCCATGCGAATAAAGCGCGTCATGACCAATAGATCTACAAAACTCCAAATCATAATGTAACGGGGCATTATCCCCACTAGCAGCCTGGAAAGCAGAAAAAATTCCCTCCGTGATTGTTCTAGAGGGAGCTTTATATAAATCTCCAACCGTATACTCACTAAAACTTTTGGTCGAGACCATGCGGTGTTTTTCTGGTTTAAAAGGCATAACTACTCATAAAACTTAATTAGGTTA
>JAQBUS010000336.1 GCA_027623875.1 Pseudomonadota bacterium | reverse complement strand
CACTTATTCCTCTTGCAGAAGCGACGGCCATTAGCTTTACCGCTCCAATATTCATAACAATATCTGCATCTTTGATCTTAGGCGAAATTATAAGGATTAGACGAATTTTTGCTATAATGGTCGGTTTCATAGGGATGCTCGTAATAGTCCAGCCGGGAATCCAAAGTATAACATTGGGAACGGCATTGGCATTTCTAGCAGCTATTTCTCATGCAATAAATGCTCTAATTGTTAAGAAACTTACAAAACAAGAGACCTCCCAAGCTATAGTAGCCTGGATGGTAGTGATGCTTGTACCCATTACCTTTATTCCAGCTATTTTAGTTTGGGAATGGCCTAACTTAGAGGCCTGGTATTATTTGTGGGCTCTGGCCATGTTCGGAACATTTGCACACATGTGTTGGACTACTGCTTATTCAATGGTGGAAATAACAAGTTTACAACCACTCGAGTTTATTAAACTACCTCTTACCGCTCTTTTAGCTTGGATAATTTTTGCTGAAGTACCCGGAATTTGGACTTGGGTAGGAGGGGTGATCATATTTGCCTCAACAACTTATATAACACACCGAGAGGCGCGGGCTGTTAACTCAAGCAAACCAAACCATGGTTCTCATCAAGGTAAACTCTTATAGAAAAATAGTGCTGATAATAAAACTTAATTATAAATGAGTTCTGACGTGCCACAACTCTGGAAATAGCTCAACTGACAACATACGCTTTAAGTAAGAAACTCCTGCAGTACCACCAGTGCCTCGTTTGAAACCAATAACTCTTTCAACCGTAGTCACGTGATTAAAACGCCAACGGCGAAAATAATCCTCCAAATCGATCAATTTTTCAGCCATTTCATATAACTCCCAGTTATCTTCAGGAGCTTGATAAATCTGCTTCCAAGCTGCAATCACACCATCATCAGGAGTGTGCGTGTTCGATGGGTCTCGACTTAAAACAGCTCTAGGAATCATGACCCCTCGACGATCAAGCAAGCTCAAAACCTCTCCATAAAGGCTTGAGCGGGCTAGCTCCTCTTTTAATATATTGATAATTTTTGGTTCATGTTCATAAGGTTTCAGCATCGCTGTATTCCGATTCCCAAGGATATACTCGATGAATCTGTACTGGTAAGACTGAAAGCCAGAGCTTTGACCCAACTCATCTCGAAAGTGTGTATAATCGCTTGGGGTCATTGTTCTCAGTACATCCCATGCAGAGTTCAATTGTTCAAATATTCGAGATACACGAGCCAACATTTTAAAAGACGTTTGAAGATGATTAGCCCGGATGGCATCCCTTGCAGCTGTAAGCTCATGTACCACCAACTTTATCCATAACTCAGAGGTCTGATGTTGAATAATAAATAACATTTCATCGTGAGCACCGGTTCTTACATTCTGAGCCGAGAGTACTTTCTCCAAATTAAGGTAATCGCTATACGCCATCTTATTTTCAAAAGACATTATGGCACCGTCAACTTCTGGGTCGTAACTTTTACTCACTTTGATCTTTCTGAAAAACGGCGGATAACATTTTCTAACATTTTCGAAACACCATTTTTTCCCATATTATGATTAAGACTTCCACAAAAACAGATTGATCCAACAGAAAAAATTGCTCCACCATTTGGTAACTCACAGTAAACAATTTCAGCGCGAACTATATCCGCCGGCTTTTCTCCAGTTACTGTATTAATATGACTTAAAAGTTCTTCTGGTACTGGAACAAAACTATCACTGTGGTTCTCGCTTCTTGCTAATATCTTTGTTCCACTAGGCGTACCCAAAGCAAAATCTGCTCGATCTAATTCAAACCCGGCAGCACCACCACCGCTTAATCCGTAATCGCCTAAATTCTCTTCATTCACACCATCAAAAATCCAGGAAACACTCGAGTCATAACTGGATGGTAAACGGCGGTAGTAAGAACTTTCAAATAATCCTTGCGACGAAAACCCCACGCCCACTAGCTGTTGCGGTGCTCGGCCATTCCGTCTCCAAAGCCCGCCATACTCACCATCCAATTGATGGTAAGATTCTCCAGGCGCAGTCGCCCACGCCCTAATGCCTCCCTCGGCCCGTCTGACTTCAATCACACCAGGTAACGTTGGTAGGCGAGTGATTTTCCAGTAGAAGCCATTCCCACCTAAATAAACTAATTTTCCACCATTATCCCTGTAGCTTTGTAAAGAATCCAACATATCAGAAGTGTGGTACTCTGGGTGAGAACCCGTAAGTAAAGTGTTATATCCAGATATCAGCGCCAAACCTTCATTATCAAGGTCTTCATCTGTTATAACATCAAAACCAATTCCTCTTTTTTCAAGCCAGGTTAAAAGATGTGTGTCTGCAGAAAAATGCCTAAGCCCCGAGCCAGCGACATCCGTGAATGTTAAAAAAGCTGGTCTAATAGTTAAACTCGGCCGCAATCGGGACGAAATAGAAATGCCTGTTCCGTCTGGATGAAAATTATATGTTGATCCCCCGTAAACTGCGTAATCATCAGGGTTATATGGAGTAGCACCCCAGTCCGTTATCCTTTCTCTCATTACGTCGTCACAATTTCCACGAGAATGATTTGCATAAGCCTGATGGGTAAAGGTTGAAGCTA
>JAQBUS010000335.1 GCA_027623875.1 Pseudomonadota bacterium | reverse complement strand
ACGACAACAATCTACCAATCGAATATGGAGTCGATTGGGCCCAGCTTATGATAGTTGAAGGCCGCCCACCTGAAAAATTTTTATGTAATTGATCTAGGTTAGGTGAGCCAATAGCGAGCGCTTCTGCTTGAGCAACTGCGTTCACGATTAACATTCTGTGACTCAGTTCCAAATCACCCTTTAATCCACTCTTTAGGTGTGAGCGCGGAAATAAAATATCAATAGGTATGACATCTTGTCCCTGATGTAAGTATTGGAAAAAACTATGTTGAGCATTGGTCCCAGTTTCACCCCAAATAAGTGGGCTACTTGGTAAAATAAGGGCTTTTCCACTTGCATCAACCTGCTTGCCATTACTTTCCATCTCCAATTGCTGAACCCAAGAGGGGAATAGCTTAAGTCTTCCATCATATGGTATAATACCATGGGCAAAGAATTCTAAAAAATTTCTATTCCATACCCGTAATAACGCCAAAACTAATGGGATGTTAGACTCTATAGGTTCATTAATAAAATGTGTGTCTATTTCGTGAGCACCCTTCAGAAACTCATTAAATTTTTTCATTCCAATAGAAAGCATAACGGGCAATCCAACAGACGACCAAACCGAGTAGCGCCCTCCGATACCCTCGTCAAATTGAAAAACATTACTTTCATGAACACCCCATTCTACAGCTTTTTCAGGAACCGCTGTAATAGCTACGAGAGCCCTATCTAATGGGACATTAGATTTCAACAACCACAACCTACCTAACACTGCGTTTTGTAACGTTTCAACGGTGGTGAAAGTCTTTGAGGTAACAATAATCAGAGTGGAACTTGGAGAGCACTTAATTAAAATGTCGCTTAAATCCGCTGGATCGACATTAGAAACATAATAGACATCAGGTCCATCAGAGAAGGGTGCAAGTGAACTTGAGACTAATGATGGGCCCAAACTAGATCCACCGATACCAATATTAACAACGCTCTTTATGGATTTATCTTTTCTAATTTTGTCGACAAAAGCTTCTATTTTTTTTGATTGATCAGTAGATCTCGTCTCGGGCCTCCGAGCATCCATATGCGTTACTGAGCGCCCCTCCGAACAATTGATAGTCCCTCCGTTTACCATTTTCGCAATGGAGCCTTGAACATTTGCAGCATTAGCCATTTTAACTAAATCATTAAAAATAGGAGGAGTAATTAACTGCCTTGATATGTCCACATACAAATCATCAAAACAGAATTGCAGTTGCGCGGAGCGCTTTTTATCAAACATAGCTTTAGCTAAGCTCATTTTTTTAGCTGATTTAGCCTGCGCTGTTAAGGACAATTTTAACGGATTATCAAAAAGTTGCACTAATTTCGTTGCTCCAAAAACTTGGGTCGCCCTATAATTAAACTCTAAACGGTTGTTTTATTCAAAAGACCATTTCATCTCAGTTAAAAAAATTTAGTTTCTCTAACTTAACAAAAGATATACGAGGTAAAGTTAAATTTAGCAAAAAGTAATTGTTGATTGCTTTGAACTTTTAACAAACGCAATTTTAAAAAATGAGGCGAAAATATGTTAGAGAGTGATACCTGTAAATCCGAAGTAACGGTTTTAGGGATATTTGTAGCAGACACTACATTTAAAGCCGCAAGAATGCCAAAAATTGGAGAAACCCTCTTTGGTGAGCAATTTTACTTAAGCCATGGTGGAAAGGGCTCCAACCAGGCCGTGGCGGCATCTAAAGCAGGTGCAAAGACCCGTATTATCGCTATGCTTGGAAATGACCAATTTGCACAAATGGCTTTAGAACTGTGGGAGGAAAGTGGCGTAATAGCCTCTATCACTCAGTACTCAGATCAAAATACGGGTGCAGCATTCGTATTCGTTGACTCGGCCTCTAAAGATAATGCAATAATCGTGTGTCCAGGTGTGGCTGAAACAATGACCCAGGAGTTGATAACCGAAAAAGCTCACCTAATTTCAAGTTCAAAAATTTTTTTAACCCAACTGGAAACGCCAATAGATGTGTCCGGCTTAGGATTAAAAATAGCGAAAAACCATGACGTGATAACTATTTTAAATCCAGCCCCGGCAACCCAAATACCAAAAGACATATTCTCACTTTGTGATTACATAACTCCAAATGAGACAGAAGCTGAATTCCTTACACAGATAAAAGTAACTTCGATTGACACCGCGGCTCTCGCTGCAAATAAACTCAGGGAAATGGGTGCCAAAACAGCCATAATTACGCTTGGTGATTTAGGGGTTTACTTTCAAGGACCAGATTCATCCAAACATATTCCCTCCTTTAAATTCGGCCCCGTCTTGGAAACCACTGGGGCTGGAGACGCGTTTAACGGGGCGCTCGCAGCAGGTCTTTCAAAGGGTCTTCCTCCTTTAGACGCCTCTCGCTTTGGTTGTGCTGCTGCCGGCATTTCGGTTACTCGCCAAGGAACCGCTAAATCTATGCCATCATTTCAAGAAATAATGGCTGCTCTCAATTAATTTGTTGTTTTTTCTGGCTTTAATCTTCTGACAAAATCCTTGAAAATAATTAATTCGATTAGCCGATTTAAACCAACAAAAATAACGAGTTCTGATTGAGTATTTTTCCTTTATTGGCTTGATTAAA
>JAQBUS010000334.1 GCA_027623875.1 Pseudomonadota bacterium | reverse complement strand
GAAAAAACACGTATAAGTTTATTCGATTTGGAATACGACTCAGATAGTTCTACGCGCAAATTTAGTATTGATTACGAAATCAAAAAGCGTGGTCTGGAATAAAAAAACACTTAATTAATTGTGCCAACTTTATTTAAACGCATTGAAATACTTATCCAGCTAATACTATATCAAAAACATTAGTGTAATAGGTATGTATACGATTGATAGTAGAGTTGAAACTATCACTAATCCCGCCACAGCATTTGGATTGTCATTGTATTTTGTTGCGAGCAAATAGGAGGTAACCGCTACCGGTGTTATTAATTGAATGATTAAAACCGCTAAGGGTATAGAATCTAATTTAAAATATATGCCAGCAATAATAGCTGATGTTATGCAAATCAGGAACTTTAAGGTTGATATAATAAATGCTCTATATACGTCTTGGGGTTGCAACCTTGCTACCGCCACACCGAGTGTTATGAGCATCAAGGGTATCGCCATCTGACCGATAAGCTCTAGTGTAGAGGTTAAAAATTTAGGGGTCTCCCAATTATTTATTAGAAAAACAGCCCCAAGAAATGTTCCCCAAACCATTGGTTCTTTAATAACCTTAAGAAGTGACCCACCGCCGGAAATCACCCACACGCCGCAAGTAAAATTATAAATTGCCATAATCGCAAATATAATAACAGCATATCCTAACCCTTCATCTCCAAAAGCAAAAAAAGCTAACGGTAAACCAATATTGCCTGTATTTCCGAAGGTTATTGGGGCAAGATAAGTGCTAATATCCAAACGCATTACTCTTACGACTAAAAAACTCCCGCCTGTTACCAGCGCATATGCCGTTATGGCAGCTAGTGAAACAGCTTGAAGTGTATCAGGAGCGATTTCGGTTTTCATAAGAGCCACAAAAATCAAACAAGGGACAGATAATGTAACAGCTAGACGAGTTACGAACTCTACATTGTACTCAAAACCCATTTTAACCCAGGTAAAGCCTATTCCTGCTAGAAAAAAAACCGGTGTTACAATTTCTAAGACATTAAATATTAAATTCACAATTGGATTCCTGTAAAACAGTTATATATAATAGACAAATGAGTTAGTAATGTTCTATCTACTGGTATCGAAGGTTTCAATGATATGCTTAAGACACACGCAAAATACATGTTAGGGCAAATTGTCCGACACAAGAAGTACCCTTTTAGAGGGGTGATATTTGATGTCGATCCCGAGTTTTCGAATACAGATGAGTGGTATGAAAATATTCCCGCAGAAAATCGTCCACGAAAGGATCAACCTTACTATCACCTTTTAGCAGAAAATGATGAAAGCTATTATGTAGCATATGTATCAGAACAGAACCTTGATGTAGATACATCCGGAGAGCCCATCGGTCACCCGGATCTTGAGGCAGTGTTTGGTGATTATGATGGTGGGGGCTCATATCCACTACAGTTTGATTTTAATTAGTATCCTAACGCACAACCATCTTTACGTGGATCCGAAGCACCTTCTAAAACACCATTTTCGTAATTAATTAAAATTGCTTGTGCACCCCCTATCGGTTCATCAGGGATAGATATTACGTGTCCAAGCTCTTCAAGTTCCTTTATTACTTTAGGTGAATAACTTCGCTCTATCTTCAGGGTCCCTTGATCTGAGAATGCTCTCGGTCCATCGATTGCACTCTGTGGATTCATACCAAAATCTACCATATTCGTTATAAAACGGCTATGTCCATTAGGTTGATAAGCACCGCCCATGACACCGAATGGCATTATTACTTTATTGTTTTTCTTTAACATTCCAGGAATAATTGTGTGCATGGGGCGTTTATTTCCGCCGACTTCATTAGGATGTCCCGGAGACAGGTTAAAACCAGCACCTCTATTTTGAAAAAGAATGCCGTATTTATCTGATGCTATTCCACTCCCAAAACTATGAAAAATTGAATAGATCAATGAAACTGCCATCTGGTTCTGGTCCACAACAGTGATATAGATTGTATCCTTATGAACTTGCTCAGAAATCAATCCAGGGGATACCATGGCTTTTTTTGGATCTATGAGGCTTGCTAGGTCTTTTGCTATATCTTCAGAAAGCATATGTTCGAGCCTTGTCACGTAATCTGCATCTGCGAGAAATCGGTTTCTTGCATCGTAAGCAAGTTTAGCAGCTTCTGCTTCTAGATGCGCTCTAACTGATCCAAATGGTTCTAAACTTGCTATATCAAATTGTTTTAAAATATTATTCATTAAAATTGCTGTCGCACCATGCCCGTTAGGGGGATGCTCAACAAGCTCTATCTCTTTATAGTTACCTGAAATTGGATCGGTGTATTCGCAAGAAGTTGATGCAAAATCCTCTAGAGTATGAGATCCGCCAAGTTTACGAAGTGAAGAGACCATATCTTCAGCAATTTCTCCTTTATAAAATGCATCACGACCATGTTTTGAAATTTTACGAAGGATATCGGCTTGCTTTGGAGCTTTGAATATCTGACCTGGCTTTGGAGCAAGCCCACCAATTAGATAATAGTTTCTTGCTACACCTTGTAAGTTTTTTTCATTAGCACACCAGTCGAAACTCGTTCTTGGTCCCACTGGAACACCTTCTTCTGCATAGAGAATAGAAGGTGC
>JAQBUS010000333.1 GCA_027623875.1 Pseudomonadota bacterium | reverse complement strand
CTTAAAAAGTCAATTTGTTTTGAAGATGTGAGCTTTTCGTACGGTGGTGGTTCGAATCTTGTGCTGAATGGTCTTAATTTTAACGTTAAAAAAGGCTCTTGTGTTGGAATAATTGGAACCACTGGCTGTGGGAAGAGCACAGCGCTGGATATTCTGATGGGGTTGCTTAAACCAACCAAAGGTTTTATTAAAGTTGATGGGACATCAATAATTTCTACTCAAGAGAGAGCATCATGGCAGCGATCAGTTGCTCATGTCCCTCAGAGTATTTTTCTTAGTGATGCCACGATTGCTGAGAATATAGCTTTTGGTATTCCCTCAGATAAAATTAATCATAACCGAGTTCGCGATTCGGCCAAAAGAGCTCAAATCGCTGACTTTATTGAGAGCGGGTCAGACGGTTATGACGCTTTTGTTGGAGAGCGAGGTGTGCGACTTAGTGGTGGACAGCGTCAACGTATTGGTATTGCGCGTGCGTTGTATAAAAATGCTAGCGTATTGGTTTTTGATGAGGCTACAAGTGCTTTAGATGACCAAACTGAACAGGCTGTTATGAGTACTATTGATGATCTTAGCGGTGATCTTACATTGTTTATAATTGCTCATCGATTGACGACTCTTAGAAATTGTACTCAAATCATAGAGCTAAAATCAGGGGTTGTTAGTCGGATGGGAAGTTATCAGGATTTAATTGATATCAAATAATTAAATTAATTTTTTGAATAAAATAACTCGTTTAATTCCCTGTGTTATTGTGCTGTTAGGTTCGCAACTCGCAACTCGCAAATTTTTCTTGATGTAAGAGGATAAAGCTGTCAAAACGTTTTTAATTACTGGCGGTGCAGGATTTATCGGTTCCGCACTAATTCGTCATATCATTAATGATACTAGTTACAAGCTGGCCTACGCCGGGAATTTGGAATCTCTTGAGTCGATAGAAGGTAATGAACGGTACGTATTTGAAAGAGCTGATATCTGTAATAACATTGAAATTAGGCGCATTTTTAATCAACATCAACCTGATGTTGTAATGCATCTGGCGGCGGAATCCCATGTGGATCGCTCCATTGAGGGGCCTGGTGAATTTATCCAAACTAATATTATGGGTACCTATCAGCTCCTTGAACAATCGAGACTCTACTACTCAGGTTTAGAAGATCGCAAGAAAGGTGAATTCAGATTTCACCACATATCTACAGATGAAGTTTATGGTGATCTAGGAGCCACAGAGATTCTTTTTACTGAAAAAACGTCTTATGATCCTAGCTCTCCGTATTCTGCCTCAAAAGCAAGTTCCGATCATTTAGTAAGGGCCTGGCAACGAACCTTCAATCTTCCCACATTAATCACGAATTGCTCTAATAATTATGGCCCTTATCAATTTCCAGAAAAACTTATACCGTTAATGATTCTTAATGCATTAGAGGGTAGAGAGCTGCCAATATATGGTGATGGCAATCAAATAAGAGATTGGCTATATGTGGATGATCATGCGAGGGCACTACTGCATGTCGCGCTGAGTGGAGAGGTGGGTGAAACCTACAATATTGGTGGGCATAATGAGATGAAAAATATTGAGGTGATAAAAAAGATTTGTTCGATATTAGATGAATTATGTCCTAGTAAAATTAAAGGTGTCACCAGCTATGAAAAATTAATTACTTATGTAGATGATAGAGTTGGTCACGATGTTAGGTACGCTATTGACGCATCTAAGATTAAAACTGAATTAAATTGGATGCCTCATGAAACTTTTGAAACTGGCATTAGAAAGACCGTTCAGTGGTATTTAGATAATAGGACGTGGAGTGATCACGTTCAAGATGGCAGTTACCAGAGTCAAAAATTAGAAGGTATTTAAGTATGAAGGGAATTATTTTAGCTGGGGGTTCGGGAACAAGACTATATCCCCTTACAAAGGCAGTATCAAAACAGTTATTACCAGTGTACGACAAGCCTATGATTTATTATCCTTTGGCAACCTTAATGCTAGCAGGAATTAGCGAAATTTTGATCATCACTACAAGGGAGGATAATCAAAAGTTTATTGATCTGCTAGGAAATGGCGATCACTTAGGAATAAATCTGTCCTATGAAATTCAAGATAAACCTGGAGGATTACCCGAGGCATTTATAATTGGAGAGGGTTTTATAGGGAATGATAGAGTTTGCCTGATCCTTGGCGATAATATTTTCCATTCCGATAGGTTTATTAACCAACACGTACTACCAAATATTAATAACAAAAGTTCAGTTATCTTTGGTTATAGAGTAAGAGACCCTGAGAGATATGGGGTTGTAGAAGTTGATGCAGACTTTAAAATTTTATCTATTGAGGAGAAACCAGAAAACCCAAAATCTAACTTCGCTATCACAGGACTTTATATATTTAGTAGCGATGTTTGTCAGGTTGCTAAAACTTTGACAGTTTCTCCCAGAGGAGAGTTAGAAATTGTAGATATTCTTAACTATTACCTTGAAAAAGAAGAGTTAAAGTTAGAAGCTCTTGGTAGAGGTATTGCATGGCTTGATACAGGGACGCATGAAAGCTTGCTTGATGCATCTAATTTTATTCAGGTATTAGAAAATAGACAAGGCTTAAAAATATCCTGTGATGAAGAAATTGCTTATCAAAATG
>JAQBUS010000332.1 GCA_027623875.1 Pseudomonadota bacterium | reverse complement strand
ACTTTCAGGAGGTCAACGCCAGAGAGTTGCTATGGGTCGAGCTTTGGTAAGGGACCCAAAGCTTTTCTTATTTGACGAGCCTCTATCAAACTTAGACGCTAAACTTCGAGTAGATATGCGGACTGAAATAAAGAAACTCCATAATAGGTTAAACGCTAGTATTGTTTATGTTACTCATGATCAAATTGAAGCTCTTACTCTTGCTACGAAAATTGTTGTTATGAAAGATGGACTTATTCAACAGATTGGAACACCCGATGAAATTTATAATCGCCCAGGAAATATATTTGTAGCAGATTTTATGGGTTCTCCGCCTATGAATCTAATTCCTGTTAAGGCTATTCCACATGAAAAATACACAGAAATTGTTATTGAAACTCGGGGAGAGCAGAAACCTATTATTTTAAAAGACTTCAAACCGGAGTTACTGAACAGCTTGAGCGGAGAAACCGAGCTCATCCTAGGTCTTAGGCCAGAGCACATTACTAATATCGAAAATGTAACAGGACAATATAAAGTCCTGTCTGAGTGCGTAGTGGATGTTATTGAGCCGGTGGGTTCGGATATATTTGTAATTACTGAGTTGGGTGGGAAGAATGTTACAGCCCGCTTGAGATCAAATGCTTATGTTGAGCTGGAGAAGTCGATGGGGGTTGTTTTTGATTTAGACAATGCCTCGTATTTTTACCCTAAAACTGGACTTAGGTACGATTTTTAGAGATTTAGCTCAAAAATTATTGTTTTTACTTTTAGTATAAAGTTTGTCTTAAGAGAGTATCTCTTTAAATTGAGAGCGCAGAAGGTTTTTTTGGACCTTACCCATTGTGTTGCGCGGTAACTTTTTAAGTATCAGTAACTTTCGTGGATGTTTAAATTTAGCAAGAGACTTGCAGATTGCTTTTTGAATTAAATCCAGATCCAGGACAGCCCCTTTTTCAGGGATTAAGCATCCGACTACGGATTCACCAAAATCAGAATTAGGCACCCCTATAACAGCACTTTCTAAGACACCAGGCTGCTCATCTAAAATTAATTCAATTTCTTTTGGATATATGTTATACCCTCCTGAAATTATAAGGTCTTTGTTACGTCCTACTATCTGAACATAGCCGTCGGCATCAATAAGACCTAAGTCTCCAGTAATAAAAAACCCATCCTTACGAAGATCTTCACGTGTTTTGTCTTCCATTCTCCAGTAACCCGCAAAAACGTTTGAACCCCTAACTTCTATTTGACCTATCTCTCCATTTGCCAGATTTTCTCCTGTTATAGGATTTGTAATTTTTAACTCTATATTCGGAAGTGGAAAACCTACTGTTCCGGCGCGTCGCTCTCCTTCGTATGGGTTTGATGTGTTCATGTTGGTTTCCGTCATGCCATATCTTTCGAGAATTCTATGGCCAGTTATTTTCTCGAATTTTAAGTGAGTTTCTGTCAACAAGGGAGCGCTACCCGAGATAAAGAGACGCATATTTTTTGTTGTTTTAACTGAGAGTTGAGGGTTTTCTATCAGCCTAGTGTAAAAGGTTGGAACGCCCATTAGGACAGTAGCTTGCGGCATCAGGTCAATCAATTGGCTTGCATCAAACCTTGGTAAAAAAATCATTGATCCACCTGACATGAATATGACATTTGAAGCTACAAATAAACCGTGTGTGTGGAATATGGGTAACGCGTGTAAGAGAACGTCAGAGTTAGAAAATTTCCAATAGTTTTTTAAGGTTTCTGCATTAGATAAGAGGTTTTCCTGTGTTAACATTGCTCCCTTTGAGCGCCCAGTAGTTCCAGAGGTATATAGAATTGCAGCTAAGTCCCCCCGTTTTCTTGGAACTGTAGAGAAAACTTTAGGCATAGAAAGAGCCATATTTCCAAGTGTGCCTGTTCCATCAGAATTTAAGGTCTCTAGAGCGGATCCAGACTTACAGGCCACTTCTCTAAGGGCCACTTCATTTTCGCTTTCACAGACCATAAGTCGAGCACTGCTGTTTGTTAGAAAATACGACACTTCGTTTGGCGTGTAGGCTGGGTTTAATGGTAAAAAAACAATTCCTGATTGAATGCAGGCTACATAAATAGCCAGCGCATATTCCGATTTATCAATTTGGATGGCGAGCCTGTCCCCTGGATTTAGGCCAACAGCGAGGAATGCATTTGCCATTTGTGCGGCCAAATCCAAAAACTCGCTATGGGTTAATGTTTTTTTATTTTCAAGATGTAGAAGTGGAGTATTTTTTCCAACATGGTTTTTAAAGCAATTATCGAATAAAGGGTTTGTCACAGCTAAGCTCCCACAGGTATATTAATTTTATGCTTGGTTCCTAGACTCTGCTATAATTACCTCTGAGGAATACCGCAATATGATGCAGGAGGTTGATATAACTTATGAGTAAACCCGTAGGTGGAACTTTTTCGGATTTTCTTCATAACTCTACCATCTTGATCTAGCTTTAACCTTTAGTATTTAATTATTTCTAATATTTTGGTTCTTCGCTTAAAGAAACAACGCTAAAGCTTTTGGTTGAGTGTAAATAAACCTGGGGTGGCTGTTATATAAAAGTTAATAAATTTTTTACATCCGTTTCTTACAACTTGTTTCATTTGATATTTCAAAGTATTTCTTCTCCCACTAAAGGTTGTTCTCAACT
>JAQBUS010000331.1 GCA_027623875.1 Pseudomonadota bacterium | reverse complement strand
TTCAGCGCAATCCCCTCCCTGTAATAAAAAAGCTTCCCCTCTAGAAACTTTACCTAGTTCTTCCTTTAAAGTTCTTGTCTCCCCAGCAAAAACTAGCGGAGGATAGTTAGATATTTGTTTTTCTATATTTTTTAATGCAACGGCATCAGCATAAACTGGCATTTGAATTCGTGGGAGCGATCGCCAACTAGATTTGTTCCACAATTTATTCATTACTTAACCCTTTAAACTGATCCTACGACATGACTTAAACTATTATATATAAACGGTATTCTTTACTCTTGCCAATGAAGAATTCTTATATATGTATGCTTCCGCATGAACCTTTAATATTAATAAGCTTTTTTTGACTACATCTTTACCAAAGTTTAACACTAAAACTATAGGTGCCAAGCTTTGTTTATAAAAAGAAATTTATAATGTTTAATCAATTGGGTGCTACAGATGGGCTTACTTTCAACTAATTTAAAACAACACAAATCTATTAGAGAAAAACCTCAGCGATACGTTTTTGCGCTAATGGAAGGTTTTAGTATGATTAGCTTTGCAGGAGCGGTTGACGCTTTAAGGATTGCCAATAGATACAAGCAGGGATCGTACAGTTGGATTCTAGCTGCTGAACTTGGAAACCCTGTCAAATGTTCTGCTAATATAAGTTATAATGTGGATGCTGACTTTTCTGAACTTAATCGTGATGATACAATAGTACTATGCGGAGGGGTAAACGTTCAGGAAGCAACGACAAAACGTCTTCTTAACTGGCTCCGCAGAGAAGCTCGGAAAGGTGTTAAAATGGTCGCACTATGTACAGCCACCTACGCCTTGGCTAGAGCCGGCCTTTTGGAAGGGAAAAGAGCAACAATTCACTGGGAGAACCAAGATAGTTTTACTGAAGAATTTGACGGAGTGGAATTAACGAAATCTGTATTCGTTGTAGATGGAAATAGAATGACTACTGCTGGAGGGACATCATCAATCGATCTTTTGCTTCAAATTATTGCAACTGATCTTGGTGAAGAAACAGCCAACTATGTTGCTGATCAGCTCATATACTCATCAATTCGTACAGATGAAGATCAGCAACGACTCTCTATTCCCACCAGAATTGGAGTAAGACATCCTAAGCTGAGTAGTGTAATTCAAGTAATGGAAGTACATATTGAAGAACCTATTAGCCCCTCGAACCTCGCCTCAGATGTGGGAATGTCCACGAGGCAACTAGAGCGCCTGTTCAGGAGATATCTTAACCGGAGTCCCAAAAGGTATTATATGGAAATACGCTTACAAAAAGCTCGAAATTTACTCATGCAAACTGAAATGAGTGTTATTAATGTAGCTCTTTCTTGCGGTTTTTCTTCTCCATCTCACTTCTCAAAATGTTATCGAGCACACTATGACACAACGCCTTATAGGGAAAGAGGCTCCCACGCCAACAAAGATTCTACGCTTAACCTTAGATGAGTTCTTCGATTTTTAAAAAATAAAAAAATAAACTAATTTCAAAATAATTGAGAAAAGATCCGCAACATATTAATATATCTAATAAAATTTAAGATTTTTGAATTCCACTGGGGTATTTACTATGGCCAAAATTCGACCTATCGAAAAAAAAGACTATAACTCCTGGAAAACTTTATGGGATGCGTACCTAAAATTTTACAATACTGAACTATCAGATGAAATTACAATTCTGACATGGCAGAGATTTTTTGACGATGATTTCCCGATGCATTGTCATGTTGCAGACGCAAACAATTTTAATGAGTCTGGAATAATTGGATTCGTAACTTACGTTTTCCATCCATCAAGCTGGTCAACCAATGGGTATTGTTATTTAGAAGATTTGTTTGTTGATCAAGACTTTAGAAAAAATGGAACCGGACGTGTTTTAATAAATAATGTCCTTAAAAAAGCTAAAGTGGCTAATGTTGATAAGGTCTATTGGCAAACTGAATCAAAAAATAAAACGGCGCAAGCCCTATACTACAAAATTGCTAATAAGACAGACTTCATACAATTTTCTGTGGAATTAGTCACTTAATTTAAATCAAACAGTCCAAACCTTCAAGGTTCTGGCATCCTACCTTGGAGAAAAGACATGAGTAAAAAAAGGGTCGCTGTAGAATTTGGTATAGGTACATCTCTACGCAAAATGGACTACACACAGGCTGCGATTAGAGGAATGAGAGACGCGTTATGGCGAAACTCACTATCTATGGCTGAAGCATTTGGCTTTGAGAAGTCAGAAATGTTGATTGATGTACAAATAGGTGTCCAAAAACCCGAACTCGTCGATATAGATGCTTTAAAAAATATTATACCCTATGGTCAGGCAACATTCTTGATTTCAAAGGGCGGCTTAGACATCTTAAAACCGGATGGACATGGAACAACGGCCATCGCAAATGCAACTATAGTTGTGTCTTTCAATATGGAGCGCTCGGTATGACTGAACGGTTAATATTAGAGGTAGGACTCGGAAATGACCTATACGGTAAAGATTATACTAAAGCTGCCTGTAGGGCCGTCCAAGATGCGTTACATCATTCTTCATTAGTTTTATTCAGGTCCCTAAACCTAAATTCAAAAGATATGATGGTAAAAGTGACAATCGGTGTGCAGGAACCAGATAAACTTAATAAAAAAAA
>JAQBUS010000330.1 GCA_027623875.1 Pseudomonadota bacterium | reverse complement strand
TTGAAGGCAGGCTGATGAGGAAGAGTGAGGGTAGTAGTCTTTTCATAAACCAAAGATAACTCAGTTTCACTCTTTTTTGTATCTCCCAAGCTACCTATAGATCACGTAACCCTGTGTAGCCCCTCCCCCGGGGTGTTTAGCACTCGTCAATTTAAGCATCAAAATACTATCCGTAAAATAAATAAAATACTGATATAAATCATATATTTATAATGGTTTTCTGGGTGTATTTTGGGCTGCTGAAATGGTAAAATATGGGTATAGCATTTGTTTGATTTCTTGTTCGATAATCAGCCCGATACAACCTTTTTAGGAGATGAGATTTGCATATACCGGGAGAGCCAGTAACAGACCGTGATCAGTACATTGTAGCCAACGCTCTAACTAGTGCATTACCTTTTCTGCTACTGCATTCTACCGAGTGGTCAAACCTTGACGACCTAATGGCTATTGTCGCATCAGAGAAACTTAAAAATGTTCGTTCGGATATAGACGGTGTTGTTCGATGTCTCGAGTTGCTTGAAACTCAAGGTGGACCGGCGTATCAAGCTGTGGAGAAATTTCTTGGTAATGCGCAACTATATTTACCTCGGCATGTGATTGAACGTTGGAAGAAAACAGACTTTAACTCAAGGATGATCGCTGCCTGGAATGCCAAAAAAGAAAAAAAGCGAGGAGAATATCGAGACATACATGACATCTTCCTAACGCTTTACGATTCCAAAATGGCTTATGAAAAAAAGGAGAGAATTCTTGGATCAATTATCTCATCGGTAGATTGGGATTGGGGGGTGAGCGGCATCTCACATAAGGCTATTGAGGCGTTCAAGAAGATGGGTTATGAGGAGTTTCCTAAGGAGTTGATGCTTAAAACTGTAAGTCCATTCTCTAAGTTAGCCAATAAACTCCTTCGAGGTGAGAAATTAATTTATCGAGAATGGTTGTTTGCGATTGAATTGGGCTATGAAACACATCTTGTGACTGAGGACGAAGATAGCTCAAAGGTGGGATATGAATTTGAAACGCTAGACCCATCTATGCGACTATTTAGATATACGGAGAATGTAATTAATTACGGTGTAGAGGAGTATGTTTATCTTAAGCATGCCAAGGTTATAAAGCGCTATTAGAAAACGTTAACATTATTTGTTGATACGAAGTTCAAGTAAAAATAACCAAGGAGGTTGGTATGAGCTTTAAACTCAGTCCCAAAGATAATGTCAGTTATATACTGTTTTCTCTTCAGCAAACCAAGGATGCACTTAAATTTGGCTTTACTCTCAATGAAAGTCGTAGAAATTTAGAGACAGCATTGCATCAATATTGGCAAAATAAAGAAATGGGTTTGCACTCTACGGCTCAGAAATCTCGGATTCCTAAATCTGATGCAGCAAAGGTAGGAAGGGGTGCGTGTGATGTAGAACACGTCGTTCCGAGAAAGGTAATTATTGATGAGCTTTTAAAAATAGATCATCCAAATCAATTAAGAATTCGTGATTATCTTGAGAAATATTACCGGGTCTGTGTCGTTACAAAGGAGGAGCATCAACGTCTAACGCAAATGAAGTTAAGGTCTGAGATGCCAAAGGACTGGGATCGATTAAATCCATTTTCTCGCTATGATCAAGCTGGAATTTCAGTAGATGAATTCGAGGCTGAGCTCATAGAAATATATATGGATAAATTTAAGCATGTTGACTTAGTGGACTCATCTGTCAATCTTGCGTCTGAGGGAAATTTGTCGGCGTTTTCGACGAAAGAGCTTACTGAACAGCTCGACAGCAGTATGTGCGCTGAGGATTCGATACTGAGCATACTTAGAGTGCTGAAAGATAGGCTAGTAAAATTCAGAAAATCATAATCTTTTGTATCTCCCAAGCTACCTATAGATAGCGTAGTCCTGCGTTACCCCTCTCCCCAGGGTGTTTAGCGCTCAGCAGAAATACTTCACTTTATACGTATTTTGGAGAACTTATTGATGACTCCATTCCCTATTCATACCTGTTCATTAGACGCAGTTAGAGAAGCAGATGTTTCGATCTACGATGGTGTTATAACCATTGAAGACTCAAGAATAGAAAACCCTTTTAGGTTAGAGTTTGAACACCCAAAACAACTTGTTCTTTGTTTTGATGACATCAGTGTTCCAATTGATGATTTTATAGAACCTCAAGAAAAACATATCCTTCAGGCATTATCCTTTGCAGACAGAATTGGTGAAGGTTCAATTCTGATTCATTGTCATGCAGGCATCAGCAGATCTTCGGCAATTGCGCTGGCGATCATTGCAAAAAGAATTGGTAAGGGAAAAGAACAGGAGTCCATCAAAATCCTTGAACAGATCAATCCTCACGCTAGACCAAATAAATCCATAGTTTGGTTAACTGATGAAATCTTGGAAAGAAACAGAAAACTCTATGACATCGCATACAAGAGCATGTGGTTAACGAATTAGGTTGGAGGCACTTATGGAAACTAATTGAAGGCAGTCTGAGCAGGAGAAGTAAAGTTAATAATTTTTTCATAAACCAAAGATAATTCAATTCCCTTCTTTTATATATCTTTAAAGCTAACGCAACCCTGTGTAGACCCTCCCCCGGGGTGTTTAGGGGTGGAATAAAGGGTACAAATTGGTACAAGGGTGTGGTAC
>JAQBUS010000329.1 GCA_027623875.1 Pseudomonadota bacterium | reverse complement strand
TGAAAAAGCCAAATTTATTTTTTACTATGAGGGTTCTTTTTAATTGTATCCCACAACGCGTTCATTTGATCTCCGTCTAGCTTATCAAAATCCATACAACTTCTTTCGGCCAAATCTTCAATTTCTTCAAATCGGGTTATAAATTTAATATTTGCTCTTCTTAATGCATCTTCCGGATCTGTCTCTAAGTGCCTTGCGATGTTCACCACCGAAAACAAAATATCGCCAATTTCTTCTTTTATTTGTACCTTATCATCAAGTTTTAGAGCAAGCTTCAATTCGGTTATTTCTTCCTCAAGTTTTTCAAACACTGGTTCTATTGTAGTCCAATCAACCCCAGTTCTTGAAACTCTTTTCTGAATTTTTAAACTTCGCAATAAGGCAGGAAGGGACAAGCCTATCCCTGAAAAAGTAGCTTTTTTTGATGTCTTATTTCGTTCTTTTTCCTTTATCCTTTCCCAAACCCCAGTTTGTTCGTCTATAGAAATTTTATATTTAGTATCCCCGAAGATATGGGGGTGCCTTAGAATCATTTTTTCACAAATTTGCCTGGTCACATCTTCGAAGTTAAAAAGACCAAGTTCTTCGGCTATTTGTGAATGGTAAACTGCCTGAAGTAGAAGGTCACCTAATTCTTCTTTAAGGTTCTCCCAGTTACGTGATTGTATTGCATCGAAGACTTCGTAAGCTTCTTCTATTGTGTGAGGAGCGATTGAATCAAAGTCTTGCGCGATATCCCATGGGCAACCATTTTCTGGATCCCGCAGAGTTTTCATTATATTTATCAGTGACGTTAATTCTTTTGAGTAATTGATATCTTGTTTGACCATTTTGGGGTAATACCTTTTGTAGGTTAAGTAACATTTTAAGGGAGACTGGTGAGGTTGAACTGCTAGAGGGGATAAGTTAACTAATGCAAAAAGTTCTTATTTTTAGATGGTTCTTAATAGAATTACTGTTTTTATAATGTGTTTGAAAATAATAACTATACAATAGGTGACCTTAATTTTCTTTAATGTTGTTTTACGCAAGACTTCTTCGGTGGGGATAGTTAAAAGAAAAATTGAATTTGAGCGATTATAAATTTAAGTAAAGTACGTCTGATTATAAAAGTTAACTAATAAGACAGGAGGTTAATATGAGTTATTCGGTCGCGATTTTAGGGGCATCGGGGTATACCGGTGCTGAATTAGTTCGGATTATAGCTAATCATCCAAAATTAAAAATCCAAGCTTTGAGCGCCGATAGAAAAGCAGGCATGGAATATGCTTCGGTGTTTCCTCATTTGCGTAACTTAAGCTTGCCAAAGCTTGTAACTATAAATGAGATTAATTTTACAAATATTGATATCTGTTTTTGTGCTTTACCCCATAAAACATCGCAATCGGTAATAAAAAATCTTCCAAGAGATCTTAAAGTTATTGATCTTAGTGCTGACTTTAGGATTTCTGATCCGTTAGTTTATGAGAAGTGGTATGGCACTCGGCATACAGCCCCAGAGCTTCAAAAAGAAGCTGTATACGGCCTCACGGAGTTTTATAGGGATGAGATTAAGGCTGGTAGACTGGTTGCAGGGACAGGTTGCAATTCCGCAGCTGGCCAGTATGCATTAAGGCCTTTGATCTCCTCAAAAATAATCGATTTAGATAACATTATAATAGACGTAAAAGCCGGCGTAAGTGGGGCAGGTAGGTCGCTGAAAGAAAATTTACTTCATGCAGAACTCTCGGAGGGGGTGCATCCTTACTCTGTTGGTGGGACTCATCGTCATTTGGCTGAATTTGATCAAGAATTTTCTAAGATAACCTCCCGAAAAGTTGAGATACAGTTTTCACCACATCTTTTGCCTATGAACAGAGGCATTTTAGCGTCAATTTATGTCAGAGGAAACTCTAATGAAGTTTATAAAACTTTGGTTGAGAGGTACAAGTTTGAGTATTTTATTGAAGTGCTTCCATATGGAGAAAACCCGTCCACTCATCATGTTCGTGGATCTAACTACGTGCATATTGGGGTTATAGGGGATAGAATTCAGGGAAGGGTATTAATAACTGTTGCAATTGATAATTTAACCAAAGGTTCGTCTGGGCAGGCCATCCAAAATGCTAACTTGATGCTTGGTATAGACGAGAAATTGGGTTTAGAGTTAATTTCAATTTTTCCATAAAGTCTGTATGATGAACTCACTAAAGAAAAAAAGACGCGTCCAGTTTTTAGTCATTTTTACTGCGGCTCTTGCTTTAACCTCTGTTTTGATTGGTTATGGATTAAAGGAAGGAATAAGCTATTTTCGATCACCATCTGAACTGGTAAAAGCTCCTCCTTCAGTTAATGAGACCTTTAGGTTAGGGGGACTTGTGGAAGTCGGTTCCGTGAGGGTAAATTCCATGGGAACACTAGTCTTTACTATTACTGACACGCAAGCTTCCGTTGTTGTCTATTATAATAAAAAGAATTGGCCTGATTTGTTCGCCGAAGGTCAAGGAGTGATTGCTAAGGGTAAATTCGATAATGATATTTTCTATGCTTCCGAAATATTAGCAAAACACGACGAAAGTTATATGCCAAAAGAGGTAATAGATACTTTAAAAGAACAGGGTGTTTATCAAAAACCCAAAAAGAATTAATATATAAAATATAAGTAGCATACGTTTATAGCA
>JAQBUS010000328.1 GCA_027623875.1 Pseudomonadota bacterium | reverse complement strand
AAAAACTAAGCGCTTTAGGAGCTCGTAACTCTCAATCTGCTAGAGATCTTACCTTACAGGGGTTAACTCGCAAACTTTCTGATCCTCTCTTGATTTGGGAATTCCCAAGAGAACCAATAGAGTCTACTTCCAAGGTGAATTCTAAATACAGACCAAAAAGATTTAGATGGTCTCGTTAAAACCAGTTTAATCTAAAAATTCCCATAAAGAAAATATTTGTATTTAACTCAAACTTAATCGTGCTAAAATCAAAATATGGGAACAGGTATTTTAACAATCGACACCAAAGCAGTAGTTCATAATTGGCAATCTTTAAACAAGCTTTCTGATGCAAAGACAGGTGCTGTGATTAAGGCGAATGCATACGGACTCGGAGCAAAACAGATCTCTCGAGAGTTAGTAAAAGTGGGAGTTGATACTTTTTTTGTGGCTTTAGCAGACGAAGCTATACTTCTAAGAAACGCCATCGGCCCTAAACCAATAATATACGTACTTTCAGGTCATAACGAAGGCGAAACAGATAAGTTGATTAGTAGCAATTCTCGACCTGTTCTTAACTCCCTCGAGCAATTGAGGCGCCATCAACCCTTATTGAACATCCTCGAATTCGCGATACAAATTGACACGGGGATGAACAGGTTGGGAATAAAAGGTTATGACTGGGACTTAAATATGTCATCTGGTGCAGACTTTATTATGAGCCATCTAGCCTGTGCTGATGAACCGCTTACCGAAATGAATGAGCAACAGTTGACGCTTTTCAAGAAGATGACTTTTGGAGCCAAAGTTCCCTTATCCCTGGCTGCAACTGGAGGCATTTTATTAGATAGGAAATATCATTTTGATATTGTTCGTCCAGGAATTGGGATATACGGTTGCTCTCCTTACAAGCAAGGTCGAAATGTAGTTTCTTTAGATCTTCCAGTTATACAAGTGAATCGAATTGAAAAAGGTGAGGCTGTTGGATACGGAAAATCATTTATTGCAAAGCAGGATATGAAAATTGCGACTATCGCATTAGGTTACGCTGATGGTGTTTTTAGGAGCACAACAAATAAGGCTGTGGTGTTCTTTGAAGATATACCGTGCAAATTGGTTGGAAGAATATCCATGGATATGATAACTGTGGATGTAAGCCATCTAAAGTCTATCCCTAAATATGTTAACTTCATCGGATCTCAACAAACAGTAGATCAACTAGCAAAAGTTTCGGGAACAATCGGGTATGAAATACTTACTTCCCTCGGATCAAGATATAAGCGGATATACAAATGAACCCTCTTCAGAGCCTTGGGCATATTACTTTGAATATACTCTCAGATATTGGAAAGATCTTTTTATTTACCATCTCCGTAATATCAAATACTTTTAGAGCCCCCTTTTACATAAAAGAGGTCTTTACTCAATTTCTTAATATTGGTTATTTTTCTTTACCAGTGGTTGGACTAACCACCATATTTACGGGTGGGGCACTCACCTTGCAAATTTACTCTGGCGGGGCGCGATTTAACGCTGAAGCTGTAGTTCCTCAAATTGTAGCAATAGGGATGGTACGAGAGCTAGGTCCAGTATTAGTAGGTTTAATGATTGCCGCAAGAGTGACCTCGTCGATTGCTGCAGAAATAGCCACTATGAAAGTAACTGAACAACTCGATGCTTTGAAAACTCTTTCAACCGATCCCATAAAATACCTTGTTGTTCCCAGAGTTCTAGCAGGGATAGTTACTGTTCCGGTTTTGGTCGGCATTGGCAACACTATTGGAATACTAGGTGGGTATCTTGTTGCAACTAAAACTTTAGGATTTAATTGGGCAAGTTACCTACAAAGCACTGTCGATTTCTTGGAGATGTCTGATATTATTTCAAGTCTGGTAAAAGGTTCAGTGTTCGGTGGAATAGCCACCCTTATGGGATGTTATTTTGGTATAAATTCGGGTCGTGGCGCTCGGGGCGTTGGAAACGCAACAAAATCGTCTGTAGAAACCGCAGCTATACTTATACTAGCAACAAATTTTTTACTAACTGGAGTGTTCTTTTAGAGATGATAGAGTTGGTTGATGTACATAAATCCTTTATTAACACCAAAGTTCTTGCAGGAGTTAATTTTAAGCTCTCAAAAGGTGAGAGTTTAGCTATTATTGGTGGCTCAGGGACCGGAAAGTCCGTGTTATTAAAATGCATCCTCGGTCTAATAAGGCAGGACTCTGGAATAATAAAAATTGAAGGGATAGAAAGTAAAAACCAAGATAAAAATACATTCTACGATAAACTTGGAATGCTCTTTCAGGGGGGTGC
Source organism: Pseudomonadota bacterium (assembly GCA_027623875.1). Taxonomy (GTDB): domain Bacteria; phylum Pseudomonadota; class Alphaproteobacteria; order Rhodobacterales; family Rhodobacteraceae. The sequence goes on along the minus strand of JAQBUS010000328.1, from coordinate 374 downwards.
TCTTTTTGACAGCCTTACTGTCTGGGAAAATATTTCTTTCCGATTATTGCGTGGAAAGACTAAAATTACTAAATTAGCAGCAAAAGAGATTGCTATAGATAAACTTCGCATGGTTGGCCTTAGTGCTCAGGTTGCTAACCATTATCCATCTGAGCTATCCGGAGGTATGTTAAAGAGAGTATCTCTTGCCAGAGCTATTTCTGGAAATCCTAAAGTAATTTTCTTTGACGAGCCAACAACGGGACTTGATCCAATCATGGCTGGTGTAATAAATCAACTTATAAGAAAGATTGTCGATGAAATGGGTGTTACCGCAATAACAATAACTCATGATATTATCTCGACTAGAGTGATTTCGGATAGTGTAGCAATGC
>JAQBUS010000327.1 GCA_027623875.1 Pseudomonadota bacterium | reverse complement strand
TGCTTACATTGATGTCGGTCAACGGCTTTAAATTAATCGCCTCAACTTTTACTTTAATTCTATTATGTTTATTAGTGCTTGGAGTTAGATATAGGAAGCATTTGAATAGGTATCTTATTTTCTTCACAGGAGCTTTGGGTGGTTTATTTGGTGGGGCTGTTGGAATTCCGGGACCGCCAGTCATTATGTTATACATGGCTTCAGAGCTCCCACCGCGAGTTATAAGAGCAAATAATATGGTGTATCTTTTTTTAATAGATATATTACTGGTTTTTATTTTTATGATAAATGGAATGTTGATTTTAAATTTAGTTGTTTTAGGGCTTTTGGTATCCATACCTTATTTAATTGCAAATACCTTTGGCGGATTGTTGTTTCGACCTAACTTAGAAAAATTTTATAGAACAATATCGTATGTTATAATATTTTTCTCGGCTCTCTTAGGACTCCCATTTTTCTAACCAAGGTTTAAGTTAAAGTTGATTTGGTTTTGATGTCAACAAAATCCCATGGTTTTCTCAAACCATTTACGTATGTTTTGTTAATTTTAAAAAATTTATTGAATAAAATTTTTATCAAAGTAATACTTATTCCTTTATGTATAATAATTCACCAGTGCCCAATATTTTCCATACTTATCCAGGGCTCAGAGGTTTGTAATGGCTCGTTCATTTGAAGTAATTCTATGGAGATATTGTCTGGAGATCGTATAAAAGCCATTCTACCGTCACGCGGAGGGCGATTAATTGTCACTCCATTGTCCATTAAGTGTTTACATAAGCCGTATATGTCTTTCACTTGGTAAGCTATGTGTCCAAAATGTCGACTATCTGAAGGCAGTTCAGTGTCGCCGTCCCAGTTGTAAGTAAGTTCAATATGCGCATTTTCCTGATCTGGAGGAGACATGAAGAGGAGAGTGAATCGTCCTGCTTCGCTATCCATTCGACGAGTTTCCTCTAGTCCCAATAATTTATAAAAATCGATTGATTCTTGAAGGTCTCTTACCCTGACCATTGTGTGTAAGTATTCTATTTCCATTTTTATCTCCATAAAATGTAATAATTAATAAACTAAGTATAGGTTACTCTAATATCACCTAAACAAAAATACTTTTTGTACACCAACTAGTATTTTACAAAAAAAATAGACTCATTATCTTGATATCGTCGTGTGTTTAATGTCAATATGTAGTATTAATAAACCTCATTTATGAAAGATTCGTGGATGCCTTTATCTGAAGACCAGCAAAGTGAAATAGATGAACTTCGCAAGGGTTTCTCTCAAACATTACGAGCGACTGTTCCAGAGATGGAGAAGCATCTTTATCTTGCCCATAATGTGTTAGACCATGGTTTTGTTAGAGTAATCGATTATATGGGGGATGATTCTTCTATATGCCAGGCAGCTCGCGTGTCGTATGGTAAGGGGACAAAATCTGTACAGAATGACGAAGGATTAATTCGTTACTTAATGCGCCATTGGCATTCGACGCCTTTTGAAATGTGCGAGATTAAGCTTCATGTTAAATTGCCAGTTTTTGTGGCTCGGCAGTGGATAAGGCATCGAACAGCAAATGTTAATGAGTACTCCGCCCGTTATTCCATTTTGGACCGGGAGTTCTATATACCATCTCCAGATCATATTAATGCGCAATCATCTATAAATAATCAGGGCAGGGGTGACGTTCTTAGAGGAGATGAAGCGAGACGGGTTCTGGAGATTTTAAAGGCAGATTCTGACAGGAGTTATGACAATTATGAGGCTATGATTTCCGACGATGGTCAAGATGGGTTGGCTAGAGAGTTGGCGCGAATGAATTTACCTGCCAATATATATACCCAATGGTACTGGAAAGTTGACTTACACAATTTATTTCATTTTCTTAGATTAAGGGCTGACTCACATGCTCAATATGAGATTAGAGTTTACGCAGAAGAAATCTGTAAAATTGTCAGTGACTGGGTTCCCGCGGCCTATGCTGCTTTTGAGGATTACAGATTAGCAGGGGTTAATCTAAGTGGGAAAGCTTTAGAATGCATCAGAAGAATAGTCTCTGGAGAAAATGTAACTCAGGAGACCTCAGGCATGTCTAAGGGCGAATGGAGAGAGTTTTCAACCATGCTAGAAAAGGTATAAAAAGCGCCGCTTTTAAGGCAACGCTTTATTATTGATTTTAGTCTAGAGCGACTAGATTTCCAGCAGAAGCTCTGCCGTCACGACCTTCGACCATATCGTATTGAACTTTTTGGTCGTCTCTTAAACCTGTTAGGCAAGCTTGCTCAACAGCGGAAATATGAACAAAAACGTCCTTCCCTCCATCATCAGGTGCAATGAACCCAAAACCTTTAGTTGTATTAAACCATTTTACGGTGCCATTTGACATTACCGTATCTCCTTTATAATTCCATCCACATCATGCGATGGTCCGGTGGCAGCAGTGTCTTCAGTTTTTCCGGCTGCTGTAGAAAGAAGGCGGTAACGTAAAGTCTGTATCACAGATACCCTAATACATTATTTAAAAAAAACAGCAATAAAAACTTAATTAATTAAGTTTTTAATTTTAGACCCCTTATATCTTTTTAGAATTATTTTGGAGTGATATGTAAATAAAAACAATGAGTTAAGTAAAAAATGGTAAATATTTTTTTTGAAAAAAAATATATATTATTATTAAATATAAC
>JAQBUS010000326.1 GCA_027623875.1 Pseudomonadota bacterium | reverse complement strand
GGACGACATCGGCTTGGTATTCACCCGCATCTTCAGCGCTAACCTTCACGGCCAATGACTCTGTTGGTCTTCCGGATATTTTATCCAAATAGCCTGTTATTGGAAGACGCTTAGAAATAGAAGCTCGAGACATAACTTAATCCTTTTTTAGATAAAAAGAAATTATTTCATAAACTAACGCGGCTTTACATAATATTCAAAATATTTAAATAAGCTTTCTTCACCTATCTGTAAACTCTGTCTACATATAAATGATCATCATTGGCCTTTAAATTCAGAACCATTAAAACAAACTAGTGTGATGCTCTATATGGCTCTCCATAAACGTTTGAATAAAATAATAACTATGGTCATATCCTGGTTGAACCCTAATATTTACATCTTGCTTACGATCATTTGACGTAGACACAAAAGTATCAAGCATAAGTAAATCAGAAAAGTCATCTGCTCCACCTTGATCAATTAATATTCTACTATGAAAACCTTTTTCTTTTACCAATATCGAACTATCGTGAGAGCGCCAGGTATCTTGATTAGGGCCTAGATATGTAGTGAATTGTTTAATTCCCCACTCTGAGTTTACAGGGTTACAGATTGGCGAAAATGCAGAAACTGATCTAAAGCGATCAGGCAATGTCATGGCTATCGTTAAAGCCCCATGCCCACCCATTGAATGACCCATAATTCCCTGTTCTGTTTCCAAAACTTGAAATTCATTAAATATCAGTTTTGGCAACTCGTCAGTTATATAAGTCCACATATTAAAGTTTGAATCCCAGGGTGACTCCTTAGCATCGACATAGAACCCTGCTCCCTGCCCAAGGTCATATGCATCGTCATTTGCAATTGAGTTTCCTCTTGGTGATGTGTCGGGAAAGACAAACGCTACACCGTATCTTGCTGCCCATAACTGTGCACCAGCCTTTGTCATAGCATTCTCATGCGTGCAAGTTAAACCAGACAGGAACCAAATTACTGGAACTTTCTTGACCTTCGCTTGGGGTGGAAGGTATGCCGCAAAAGTCATATCACACCTGCAAGATTTAGACTTGTGCTTGTAAACTCCTTGAACCCCGTCATAGCACACATTTTCTGATATTATTTCCACGATAAATTTCCTAGCTATTTGAATGAATCACAATTTGTTGATTGGAATTTTAAGGTAGTGTGTACCATCATCTTCCTTTGGCGGAAGGTTTCCAGCTCTCATGTTTGTTTGTATTGAAGGAATTATCAATTTGGGCATCGATAACTGCGCGTCACGCTTTGTCCTGAATTCTACAAACTCTGATTCAGTCTTTCCATCGCCGACATGAACATTATGCTTCTTTTGTTCTATTACAGTTGTCTGCCAAGCAAACTCATCTCGGCCATTTGCTTTATAATCATGGCACAGAAACAATTTAGTATCATCAGGTAGACTTAAAATTCTTTGAATTGAATTGAACAAATCAGTAGCTGACCCACCTGGGAAATCAGCTCTTGCTGTACCAAAGTCCGGCATAAAGAGTGTGTCCCCGATGAAGGCCGAATCAGCTATTATATAAGTTACACAAGCAGGGGTATGTCCTGGTGTATGGATAACTCTTACAGGCAAATTCCCAATCTTAAACTCATCACCATCCTTGAATAAAACATCAAATTGACTTCCATCCATCTGAAATTCAGTTCCAGCATTAAAAATTTTTCCAAACACTTTCTGTACAGCATCTATGTTCGAACCTATGGCGATTTTTCCACCCAACTCCTTGGCTAAATATGGCGCAGCAGAAAGATGATCTGCATGAACATGAGTTTCGATTATCCACTCAAGGTTCCAACCTCTTGAGGTTATTTCACTAACCAGCATATCGGCATGTGTCGTTGAAACTCTACCTGCAGCAAGATCAAAATCTAGAATTGAATCTATAACAGCACAGTTCTGGGATGTTGGATCTCTTACGATATAACATGCCGCATTAGTATTCTCATCGAAGTAGCTTAAGATCTCTGCTGCAGGTTCCAGACCCATCTAATACTGCACCACTGCTCTGATTGATTTACCTTCATGCATTAAATCAAAGCCCTTATTAATATCCTCAAGAGGCATTGTATGCGTTATCATAGGGTCGATTTCGATCTTTCCATCCATATACCAATCAACAATTTTTGGCACATCGGTTCGGCCTCGCGCCCCACCAAAGGCTGTGCCTCTCCAAACCCTTCCGGTAACTAATTGAAATGGTCTAGTTGATATTTCTGCTCCTGCCGGGGCAACGCCAATTATAACGCTTTCTCCCCATCCTTTGTGAGCACTTTCTAAAGCCGTTCTCATGACATTTACATTACCCGTAGCATCGAAAGTATAGTCTCCTCCGCCATTAGTCATCTCAACCAGATGGGTTACCAAATCTCCACTAACTTTTGATGGATTAACAAAATCTGTCATTCCAAATCGAGTTGCCATATCAATTTTGCTATCATTCAAATCGACACCGACAATTTTATCAGCTCCAGCAAGTCTCAATCCCTGAACAACATTTAAACCTATACCACCTAACCCAAACACGATCGCCGTAGAGCCAATTTCAACTTTTGCTGTATTTATAACAGCACCTATACCCGTAGTAACACCACAGCCAATGTAACAAATTTTGTCAAAAGGAGCATCCTTACGGACCTTTGCCAGAGCAATTTCTGGTAAAA
>JAQBUS010000005.1 GCA_027623875.1 Pseudomonadota bacterium | reverse complement strand
TTTTGCTCTCCAACCATCTTATGTAAGGCCGAAATCGATGTTCTCGTGATGCTCATCAAAAAAAGGCAACTGAATAGCTAGCTCACCACCCGGGTTTAGTACAAAAGAGCCACCATCAAACACCTGATCGTCTTGAGCTCCGACCATGTTGAGATAGATTAGCGGAAGCCCAGTTTCTATTACACGTGAAACCATCTGGTTTAATCGAGTGTTATATTTTTCTTTCGAATATGGAGAGCCATTCGGAACAAGCAACATTTCTGCACCGGTTTCTAGAAGTGTTTCGGCTATGTCTGGATGCCAAGCATCCTCACAAATAGGCGAACCAATTTTGACGTCATTTATAGAATATGGTCCGCATTCCGGGCCAGCGTTAAATAGCCGTTTTTCGTCAAACAACCCATAATTGGGTAGCCGTTGCTTTTTTATAGATGATTTAATTTTGCCGTTTTCTAAAATTGAATAAGCGTTATAAAGTTTGCCCCCTTCACTTAGGGGATGACCTATCCCAATTGCAGGTCCATTTGCACATTGTTGTGCAAGTTCAAAAATTGAAACTTCTGCTTCCTTTATAAACGCTGATTTTAAGACTAAATCTTGTGTCTGATAGCCAGTTAAAAACATTTCAGGCAGTGCTACCATATCTGCTTCTGATTTTTTAGCAAAAAGCCAAGCGTCTTTAGCTTTGGCACAGTTCTCTGCGAATTGCCCAAGCACAGGGTTCAGCTGGGCTATCGTTAGCCTAAAATTTTCTTTCATTTACTCACCCAATAATGAAATATTCAGATAACCAATGTATTATTCAGATAGCTTGAATTACTGTCGTGTCAATAGTTGCGGCCATTGACTTGTCAGTCTTGATAAGGTGCCCTAAGTAGAAATGTAGGTTTATAGTAATTTAGGAAAAATAGTGCAGAAATTCTTGGCAACAATTTATATACTTTTTATCGGATTAGTAAACACGGTAGATGCTTCGGATACTGTTGTAATGAAATACCCGGATGGAAGTATATATACTGGTGAATTGAAAGAGGGCCTTCGAAATGGAAAAGGCACTTATACTCTTCCGAGTGGTTATAAATATTCTGGAGATTGGATCTCTGGGCAAATCCAAGGGGCGGGTGAGGCTGATTTCCCTGATGGTTCAAATTACAAAGGGAGCTTTGTTCGGGGTATGCCTGATGGTTCAGGTAAAGTAGTTTTTGCTGACGGTGGTTTCTATGAGGGTGAGTTGCTTAAAGGTAATATTGATGGGATGGGTTTGCTAACTTCTTCCAGCGGTGGAGTTTATATTGGTCTTTTTAGTGATTCTCTTTACAATGGAAAAGGCAGCTTAACTAATCCTGATGGGTATAATTATTCAGGAGATTGGCTTGCAGGTGTTAGACATGGTATCGGAAAAATTACTTTTACGGATGGATCAGTTTATGAAGGTTCTATTCAGCAAGATAAGCGGTCTGGCACAGGAAAGTTAATTTTTTCTAATAATGGCCTGGTATATGAAGGTGAGTGGGCTGATGATCAAATTCATGGGCAGGGAGTTCTTCTTTATCCGAATGGAACTAAATATTCTGGATATTTTAAGGATGGTCTAAGGCATGGAATAGGAGAAATGAAATATAATAATGGGAATGTTTACCAAGGAAATTTTGTCAATGACCAAAGGAATGGAGAAGGTTCCTTTTTTCGCAGTGACGGATTTTCGCATGAGGGGACATGGGTTAATGGAAAGATGGAAGGAGAGGGAAAAATTACCTATCCGGACGGTGCTGTCTATGTAGGAAAGATAGTGAAGGAATTACCTAACGGCTTTGGAGAATTAACTTACACAGATGGTTTCGGTTATAGTGGAGAATGGAAAGCAGGGGTTATCGAAGGTGGCGGAGTTTTGAAATCTTCGAATGGTGTTACGTATGAAGGCGAATTTAAAAATTCACTGTATGATGGGATTGGAGAACTTCGTGATCCATCAGGCTACACCTACAATGGAAAATGGAGTGAAGGAAGGCGACAGGGTATTGGTTTGTCCATTTACGCTGACGGAACGAGTTATGAGGGAAGCTATAAAGATGGGCAGCGGCACGGAATTGGCGAATTCAAAGAAGGCAGTGGCTTTAGATATGTTGGAGAGTGGGTTAACGGTGTAATCGAAGGTGTGGGTCGAGTGGAGTATTCATCTGGGGCTATTTATGAAGGGGCTTTAAAAGCAGAAAAACGCCATGGAAAAGGAACAATGACTTATCCAAATAATGAGGTGGCTTCAGGAATATGGGAATACGGAAGATTACAGGACGCCACGAATAGACTTATACCAAAAGAGGATTAGAAAACTTACAATCTATGTATAGCTTAAAATGGGACCTTTATAAAATTCTCTCTTTCCTTGTTGTATCTTAACCATTATAAAAAAATGATGGTAGCATTCTTTGATTTATTAGTAAAACTTGTTGTTAAACACGAAAGTGGACTACTCCTTACTATCCTCTGAACTAGCCTTATGGCGCCAGGGTTCAGAGGAGTAAAGCGCCAAGAAAAACTAAAAAATATCAGGAAAAACATATTATGAAAAACGATAAAGTATTAATTTTTGATACTACTTTGCGGGACGGAGAGCAATCTCCAGGAGCAACTATGAGTCACAATGAGAAATTGGAAATTGCCTACTTATTGGATGAAATGGGTGTCGATATAATTGAGGCGGGGTTTCCAATCGCTTCACAGGGAGATTTCGATGCTGTTAAAGCTATTTCGGATTGTACTAAATCTTCCGTAATTTGTGGACTGGCCCGAGCTAATTTTTCCGATATTGATAGATGCTGGGAGGCTCTAAGAACAGCTAAGAATCCCCGAATTCATACATTTATTGGTACTTCACCTTTACACAGAGCCATACCAAATCTTAACATGGATGAAATGGCGGATAGAATAAATCAAACTGTGACATATGCTCGGAACCTTTGTGATAATGTTCAATGGTCTCCGATGGATGCGACGCGTACCGAGCGAGATTACTTATGTCGAGTCGTGGAGATAGCTATAAAGGCGGGTGCCGAAACTATTAATATTCCGGACACAGTGGGTTATACTGCACCGCGGGAAAGCTCTGAATTAATAGAAATGTTGCTAGAGCGAGTTCCTGGAGCGGATGATGTAGTATTCGCTACTCATTGCCATAATGATCTTGGTATGGCTACAGCAAATGCTCTAGCTGCAGTGCTGGCTGGGGCAAGACAGATTGAATGTACAATTAATGGTTTAGGGGAGAGAGCTGGAAACACAGCTTTAGAAGAGGTTGTGATGGCAATGAAAGTACGCTCTGATATATTCCCTTATAAAACGTTGATTGATACAACAAAAATTATGAATATTTCACGAAAAGTGGCCTCAATTTCAGGTTTCCCAGTGCAGTTTAATAAAGCCATCGTAGGAAAAAATGCATTTGCTCATGAGAGTGGCATACACCAGGATGGGATGTTAAAAAACTCTGAAACATTTGAGATTATGCGACCCTCAGATATTGGTTTGTCTGAGACTAATCTAGTCATGGGCAAGCATTCTGGCCGGGCTGCACTTCGTTCTAAGCTTAGTGATCTTGGGTATGAACTGGGGGATAATCAACTTCGAGATGTGTTCGTTAGGTTTAAAACCTTAGCCGATAGAAAAAAAGAAATATTTGATGATGACTTGATAGCCTTAATGCGTGAGACGTCGTCAGTGGATGTTTCCGATAGAATTCAGGTAAAAAGCCTGCGAGTGGTCTGCGGAACCGAAGGCCCACAAACAGCAGACTTGGTTCTGATAGTCGATGGGGAAATGAAAGCTGCATCTTCTGTGGGGGATGGTCCTGTTGATGCAGCATTCAATGCTGTTAAAGTACTTTTTCCTCACAATGTTAAGCTTCAGTTGTACCAGGTCCATGCAGTAACTGAAGGAACTGATGCTCAAGCCATAGTCTCGGTTAGAATGGAAGAAAATGGCAAGATTTCGGTAGGAGAATCCGCTGATACTGATACCGTAGTTGCTTCCTTAAAAGCATATATAACGGCCCTTAATAGGTTATTAATTAGACGTGAAAAAGCAGGGTTGGATATTGCTGGAATTTCCTATAAACATTCGGTTTAATTCAATGATAAGCTTTGTTATCGATTTAAAAGTATCTCTCTTTCCTGTTTTCGATAAAATAATTATAAATTAACTATTTCGAATTTATTCAAAATCACTAGAAAGTTCATGTATGGCAAATAGTTTCTTCTCTAATATTTTTTCTGTAGACATGGCGATTGATCTTGGAACGGCAAATACTCTGGTTTATGTCAAAGGAAAGGGAATTGTCCTGGATGAGCCATCCGTAGTTGCGTATCATATAAGAAACGGGACTAAAGAGATTTTGGCAGTAGGTGAAGCCGCAAAACTCATGCTCGGACGGACTCCGGGAAGTATTGAGGCTATACGACCAATGAGAGACGGAGTTATAGCAGATTTTGACTCAGCAGAGGCAATGATTAAGCACTTTATTCGTAAAGTTCACCGACATTCTACTTTTACTAAACCTAAAATCATTGTTTGTGTTCCACAAGGAGCGACACCAGTTGAGAAGAGAGCTATTCGTCAATCTGTGCTTGGTGCAGGAGCCAGAAAAGCAGGTCTGATATCTGAGCCGATTGCTGCTGCTATCGGTGCGGGTATGCCAATAACTGATCCAACGGGATCTATGGTGGTGGATATTGGTGGAGGAACGACTGAAGTGGCGATTCTCTCTTTGGGAGATATCGTATATGCGCGATCTATTAGGGTTGGTGGTGATAGAATGGATGAGGCGCTAATTTCGTATCTTAGAAGATACAAAAATATTTTAGTTGGTGAGTCTACAGCAGAAATCATTAAGGAATCTATTGGAGCCGCCCGAAAGCCTAAGGATGGCCGAGGTGCGTCAATGCAAGTGCGCGGTAGAGATTTACTGACAGGTGTTCCAAAAGAAGTTGAAATTAATCAGGCAGAAGTTGCTGAAGCACTGGCGGAGCCGGTCCAACAAATTTGTGAAGCAGTAATGGCTGCACTTGGCGAAACTCCACCAGATTTATCTGCGGACATTGTAGATAGGGGCGTGATGCTAACAGGAGGTGGAGCACTACTTGGCGAACTTGATCTTGCTCTGAGAGAGCAAACAGGGTTAGCAGTTTCTGTTGCCGCTGACAGTCGAAATTGTGTGGCATTGGGAACTGGAAAAGCATTAGAATATGAAAAACAATTACGGCACGTGATAGATTATGAGAGTTAAATGAATTCTTCATGATTTTAATGTGAAGGGGAACTCAATCCATAATGAACGATAGAAAAACAACAGAAGATTACACCAGACCAATAAAAATTATTTTTATGGGTATTGCGGTATTGTTTCTGTCTTCCTCCTTTCTTTTGTGGAAAATTGATAACCCTCGAGCAGAACGAATTCGTATGGCTGCAATTAGTAAAATTTTTCCTTCATTGGAATGGGTTCTCGTCCCAATGAAGACTGGTTTTAAACTCATACAAAAAATCCAATCATTTAATAGTCTCTACGCTGAGAAAGAAGAACTTATCCTAGAATTAAAGAAAATGAAGACGTGGCAAGAAGCGGCGATACAGCTGAAAGAAGAAAATGCGCGCTTACTTGATCTAAATAATGTGCGCTTAAATCCAAGTTTGACCTATATTACGGGATTGGTTTTGACTGATAGTGGCTCACCGTTTCGGAGATCTTTACTTTTAAATGTTGGATCTTCAGATGGCATTAAAGATGGGTGGCCGGTAGTAGACGGTGGGGGTTTAATAGGAAGAATATTTGGAGTTGGGCCTGAACTTAGTCGGGTAGTTTTAGTAATTGACAGCAGCAGCAGGATACCGGTTACGATAGAACCCTCTGGCCAAAAAGCATTACTGGCTGGCGATAGCAGCTTGTTTCCTATCTTAGAGATAATTGAAAATATAGACCTAATTCGTGCTGGCGATAGAGTTGTTACTTCTGGAGATGGAAAGCTGTTTCCATCTGATGTTTTGGTAGGTCAAATTATTAGGAGTCCAGGGGCTAGGCTTCGAGTAAAATTAGCGGCAGATTATTCAAGGTTAGAGTTTCTAAGGGTAATCCGAACTCCAGCACTAAATTCTTCGGGGCTTACCGGTGAGATAATAATAAACACTGAGCCCACTATCCTTGGAGGTGCTGCAGATGGTTAGTTCTTTTACACTAAAGCGCTGGATGTATTACCTTATTTATATTCTGATCTGCATTACTATTATTTCGCTCCAGCTCCAGCCTTTAAAGATTATAGCTAACGAAATTTTTTGGCCGGATTTTATATTTATGTTTACAACTGTTTGGTTGCTCCGTAGGCCACAATATCTTCCATTTTTTCTTATAATTTCAGTTCATTTTATTTCAGATTTGCTGTTATTTAAGCCAATCGGTTTATGGTCGGCCATATCAATAGTTGGATATGAATTTATCCGTCGGCTGGCTCTATCTCAAAGGGTCTTAAAAATGAGTGAGGAGCTATTGCTTGTATCGATTGTTTTTACTTTTTTAACATGCACTCTGATAGGATTTCAGTTTATTTTTAAAATTAATAATATACCCTTAAGTATGATGGGATATAGAATATTTTTTACAATAGCTTTATATCCTGGCGTGGTACTTTTTACACATTATCTATTGAGCGTTAGGTGGCCACACCCATCTGATTTTACAGAATCTCGAGAAGGTTAATGATTAACTCTACAGATTATATCAAAGATAAAGTACGAGGCTCTAATCGAAGAGCATTGCTCTTGGGTGGGGGAATGGCCGCAGTTTTAGTAACTCTTGGCTTCAGGAGTCATTTCCTCCAGGTTAGGGAAGCTGAAAAATTTAGATTATTGGCAGAAGAAAATAGAATTAATTTGCGATTAATACCGCCTGTTCGAGGTGAAATTTTTGATAGGAATGGTATTTTAATTGCTGGAAACGAACAAAATTATAGTGCCATTCTAATTAGAGACGGAATAAAAAACCTAGAGGAGGTTTTAAGAAACTTACAGACAATTTTACTGATACCGGATGAGGAGATAGCAATCCTGAAGGGTCAAATATTAAAGAACCGTCCGCTCATTCCAATTACAGTTGCAGAACGCTTGACCTGGAAGCAGTTGAGTAGGATCGCCGTGAACTCTCCAGCTTTGCCAGGGGTAAGTTTGGAAGTGATTTTAACACGGTATTACCCTCGTTCTACGGATTATTCTAATATCGTTGGTTATGTAGGTCCGGTTAACGAAAAAGATATAAAAAAAATGGAAGAAGATTTTATAAATGGACTTTTGTCAGATAAAAACCCGTTACTTGAAATTCCAAACTTTCAAGTTGGAAAAACAGAGGTTGAAAGTAAGTTGGACAGACAGTTACGTGGTCTAGTAGGTGTGAAGAGGGTCGAAGTAAACGCGCTCGGCCGAGTTATGCGTGACTTAGATCGAGATGAAAGCGTTAACGGTCCAGATATAAAGCTCACTATTGATACTAAATTACAAAACTTCGTGCAGGCTCGCCTCGAAGGAATTAGTGCATCAGCTATTGTAATGGATGTGATAAACGGAGATCTATTAGCTATTGGTTCGACGCCAACTTTTGACTCAAATAAGTTTGTTAATGGTATTTCTTTTAAGGATTACAACTCATTAATAGAAAACCCCTATAGGCCTTTAGGTAATAAGGCAATTCAGGGGAGTTACCCGCCTGGATCAACATTTAAAATGGCTGTAGCACTCGCAGCTTTAGAGGCTGGCGTTGTAGAGCCTAATGAAAAAATCAGGTGCACAGGGTACATTGAACTTTCAGGCCGTAGATTTCATTGCTGGAAGAGATCCGGGCATGGGAATGTTAATTTTCACGATAGTTTGAAACAGTCCTGCGATTGTTATTATTATGAGCTTGCTCAGAGATTAGGAATAGAAAAAATAAATTTAATGGCTAGGCGTTTGGGTCTTGGAGAAAAGCATGACATTCCGATGTCACTGGTGCAATCTGGATTAATACCCAGCAAGGAATGGAAAGTTAGAAGGCGCGGGGAGGACTGGAGGATTGGAGATACTTTGAATACGGCAATTGGGCAAGGGTTCGTTTTATCTTCTTCGCTTCAGTTAGCAGTTATGACGGCTCGATTAGCAACAAATCGAGCTGTAAAGCCTAGACTGGTAAAAACATTTGCGGGCTTGGAACTGGATCCAGAAGCTTTTAGTCCCTTGGGGGTCCGCTCAGAAAATTTGCTGCGTGTTCAAACGGGAATGTATGATGTAATTAATTCCTCGACGGGAACGGCATATGGTAGTCGTATCGAAAGTCAGAAAATGAATTTGGCAGGAAAAACCGGAACAAGTCAGGTGCGAGGAATATCCAGATCCGAACGAGAAGATGGGGTTGCTCTGAACGAAGATTTACCTTGGAAGCAAAGAGACCATGCTTTGTTTGTTGGTTATGCTCCTTTTAAATCTCCAAGGTATGCAGTGTCAGTAATTGTTGAGCATGGAGGAAGTGGATCTGCCATCGCAGCGCCAATTGCTCGTGATATAATTTTGGCTGCTCAACATGATGCTTTACCCCCATTATCGGCTTACCCTGAATCTCAACAGGCACGAATCTCCTCTGCTTTTAGTAAAATGGTTCTCACAGATCCGTCTGAGATTTTGACTGTTAAAAACTGATGAGTTATATGGAAATCAATTCGGGGCATGCACCCTCAGGGTTTTCTAAAATTTTGTATTTGAACTGGCCAGTTGTTCTATTGCTTTGTGCTATTTCATGCATTGGTTTTCTAATGCTTTATTCCGTCGCTGGTGGATCTGTTAACCCATGGCTTGTTCCCCAGGTGAAGCGTTTTATAGCAGGTATGACAGTGTTATTTTTCATAGCAATGACTCCTATTTGGTTTTGGCGAAATGTTTCGGGAGTTTTTTATTTAGGCAGTGTTCTTTTATTGGTGGCAGTAGAGTTTTTTGGAGAAACTGGCATGGGAGCCCAGAGATGGTTGGACTTGGGCTTTATTCGGCTTCAACCTTCTGAACTAACAAAGATTACCACGGTTTTATTCTTGGCTGCATATTATGATAGATTAAACCTTGAGCAAACATCAAAGCTTCTATGGGTTTTAATTCCAGTAATTATTATTATTATTCCTGTGTTCCTAACTCTTCGGCAGCCAGATCTCGGTACTGCACTTTTAATTCTTTTGGGAGGTTCTGCTGTTATATTTTTAGCGGGTGTGCATTGGAGTTATTTTGCAGCTGTAATATCTCTTGTTGGTGCTTTGGTTGTGGTAGTTCTTAAAGCACAAAATACAAAATGGGCTCTTTTACGAGAATATCAGTATAATAGAATAGAAACCTTTTTGTATCCTTCTAGTGACCCGCTAGGGACTGGTTATCATATTACACAATCAAAAATCGCTCTTGGTTCTGGTGGACTTAACGGCAGAGGTTTTATGCAGGGAACTCAATCAAGACTTAATTTTCTTCCTGAAAAACATACTGATTTTATCTTTACGACTCTCGCAGAAGAGTTTGGTTTTTTTGGTGGTCTCTCTGTTTTGTTGATGTACGCTGCAGTTATTATTTTTTGTGTTTTGTCAGCTTTAAGTAATAAAGACCGGTTTTCATTTTTAACAATAATGGGCGTTTCGATTATTTTCTTTTTATATTTTTCGGTTAATATGGCAATGGTCATGGGGTTTGCTCCAATAGTCGGAGTCCCTCTTCCATTAATAAGTTATGGTGGTTCATCTATGATAGTTCTTCTTTGTGCATTTGGTTTCATGCAGAGTGCGCACGTACACAGATTAAGGTAAGGTGACCAGTAAATGATAAAAATTTTATTTGCCGCTCAGCCTAGTGATTGGCTCGTATATGAAAAAGAATTAATTAGTGCTTTTTCTAATTGCGATCTAAAGGTGCAGTTAACGACTGACGTTAATGCTTATGACGTAGAATATATTATTTACTCACCTAGTTGTGATATAAAAAATTTCCAAAAGTACCCACGCCTAAAGGCCGTAATGAGCCTATGGGCAGGAGTAGAACATATAGCGAATAATCCAACCATAGATGTTCCCCTATGTCGAATGGTAGATATGGAATTAACGGATGGTATGGTTGAATATGTTACCGGGCATGTCTTGAGGTATCATTTAGGATTAGACTTTCATACTAATCACCAGGATGGGGTGTGGAGAAATGAAGTGGTCCCGCCACTGGCTAAGCAGCGTAACGTTTGCATTTTGGGCTTGGGCGAGCTAGGGACGGCGTGTGCTATAGCTCTTACTAATTTTAAGTTTAATGTTTGCGGGTGGAGTCGTACAAAACGTAAGATACATAATGTTAGATGTTATCATGGGGCCAACGGTTATGTTAAAGCATTGACTCACGCAGAAATACTCGTTCTTTTGCTTCCACTAACAAGTAGTACATCAGGTATTCTTGACTCAGCTAGTTTATCGCACATGCCTGAGGGTGCAATGATTATCAATCCAGGAAGGGGACATCTTATTGAAGATGAGGCATTGATCAATTCTATAAATGAAGGCCACATTCGTCATGCTACATTAGATGTATTTAGAGAGGAGCCATTGCCACCAGATCATTTCTATTGGAACAGTAATAATGTAACGGTAACTCCTCATATAGCCTCGACTACAAGAGTTAAAAGTGCTTCGGAAAGTATTGCCGCAAATATAAAAATTGGGGAATCTGGTAAGCCGTTTCTACATGCTGTTAATCGTCAGCAAGGTTACTGATTTTTTAAAAACCAATAAAAGATACCACTAGCGTAATAGTCAAGAGTATCACCATCCATAAAACCATTGAACCAACTGGCAATACTCGTGCTAAAGCACCTTCGCGACCGAGTAAAATATGTATTAATCTAAGAGCGGAATAAAGTTTAAGAGGAATTAATCTGTGTATACGAAATATAAAACCATCGATTAAGTTTTTTACTTTAACAATAAGACTTGGAAGAAAACGTCTGTAGATCCAGTCGCTGTCTAAATTTATGGCTTTAATTTCCGGTGGATGAATTCCGGATCGCATAAGAAGCGCAAAAGCTAGGAGAGCAAAAAATAAAAGTTGCAATTGATTAACAACATGAGAGGTCGTGTACGCTTGATACTCCACGGGATAAGGCAATAGAGAGTATAGCGTTGAGGGAAAGCAACCAATAAAGATGCAAAGGAAAGCCGTAATGCCCATTGCAGCTTGCATATGAAGTGGGGCTTCTTTAGGTCGCAAGCCACTATCATGACTAAAAAATGTGAAATATGGTATTTTAATTCCTGAGTGAGATAGAACACCTGCTGATGCAAATAATAAAATCGCCCAAATTATATAATAATGCCCTTTTGCCGCTGCATCTAAGATAAGTGATTTTGTTACAAATCCGGAAAACAAAGGGAAAGCAGAAATGGAGGCTGCACCAATTAAACAAAATATAGCAGTTCTAGGCATGGTTCTATATACCCCACCTAGTTCGGAAGCCTTGCAAGTACCTGTTCTAAAAAGAACTGCACCAACACTCATAAATAAAAGTGATTTAAATAAAATGTGAGCTACTGCATGGCTAACGGCCCCATTCATCGATAGCTCTGTCCCAATTCCTATTCCAACAACCATGAAACCTAATTGATTATTCGTGCTATATGCCAGTACGCGTCTTAGATCATTCTCAATCTCTGCAAAGAAAATTGGAAACAGTGTCATTGCGGCTCCGATGTAGATAAGTATTTCTGTTCCGGCAAACCCTCTGGCTAAGGCGTATACGGCAAGCTTTGTTGTAAATGCAGAAAGGATTACTGTTCCCGTAACTGTTGCGGCCGGATAGCTATCTTGAACCCAGTTATGGAGTAAAGGAAACGCACACTTTATACCGAAGGACAAGAATATAAGCCAAGTGGCGAGAGAAGTTAAAGTCATTAATTCAAATCTAATAGATCCCGTCTCGTTAAAAAATAATGCCACCCCAACTAAGAGAATTACCCCTGAGCCTATTTGAATTATAAGGTATCTCATTCCCGTGTGATAAGAAGCAACTGTTCGCCTGGCCCATATAAGGAAAACAGATGCAAGCGCTGTTCCTTCCCAGTAAATAAAAAGTGTAATTAGGTCTCCGGCAAAAACTGCACCAATAGCGGCACCAGCATAAAGTAATGCTGCTACTTGTTGTACCGTATCTCTTAAATGAGCAGCGTAAAGATTTCCCAAGAATGCTGCTAGACAGAAAATTAAACCAAAAATACGAGATAGTTTATCAACTCGCATAAGCTCTAAATCAAAGTTAAAAAGTTTAACTTGTACCAAATTCCCTAAAGGTAAATTCCATAAATGAATTCCTGCCAGAATTGGGACCATCAGTAGAAAAGAGCTTCGTAACTTTCCTGAGGGCAGAGCAAGAAGCAAAATTACAGAATAAAAAAACCAAAATGCTGTTGGGGTCGTTAAACTATGAACCATGGTCGACCTTTTCTAACTCGTCCTTGGGATAAACTTCTTGATCGATAGCTTTAGTTCCATAGTAATTCTCGGGTCTCTTAATTATGGTTCTCAAAATCTTAACGCTAAAGATAATTCCAGAAAACATTACAAAGCCGTAAAAACCGTAAAAACCATAAAGATTTTCCACAGTAAAGTAACCATGTTTTTCAATAAAAAAATCGATTAAAAATAAAACTCCACAAGCTGTTATTAAGAATATAAATATGTATCTTACACCATTATATGAGTCGATTTTATTAAGAACTCTTCCTAGCTTGGGTAAATTAGCCGTGTCGTTTTTATCTTGAGCTTGCATGTTGTTTTTATTCCAATGAAACTATGGGTGTAAGAAATAGTAATATATCGTCTGCTACAAAAAATAGAACCAAGCAACAAAATGCTGTAAAGGCGGGTGGGAGCCAAATTAAAGTAGAGCTTTCTAAAGATTTATGCGGGGTATTGTCTTTTTTTCCAAGAAAAAATCCTTTTACAAATATTGGCAAAAGGTAAGCTACATTTAGTAAAGAGCTAAGTATTAAAACTAGAATAATAAGAAACTGGTTTCTGTCAGCAGCTCCCAAAATAAGTAACCACTTACTCCAAGAGCCTCCGAGTGGAGGCAGTCCGATAATAGAGAGAGATCCTATTAGAAAAGCCACAAAAGTTATAGGCATTAAGCGCCCTAATCCGTTCATTTCACTTATTTTAGTTTTGTGAGTTGCAACGTAAATAGATCCAGCGCACATAAATAGAGTTATTTTACCCATTGCATGCATAACTATGTGTAGTCCGGCACCGAGAACCCCCATAGATGTGGCCAGGGCCATACCTAAGGTAATATAAGATAATTGGCTTATGGTTGAGTATGCAAGGCGTGCTTTAAGGTTGTCTTTTGTTAGGGCAATTAATGATGCAGCAATAATAGTAAATGCGGCTAACCACATGAGCCAATATGATGCACCGCTTTCTTTCAAAAAATCGATTCCAAATATATATATGCCTACCTTTAGAATAGTAAAAACCCCAGCTTTAACAACTGCTACAGCATGAAGTAGTGCGGATACGGGGGTTGGGGCAACCATTGCTGCAGGAAGCCATCGGTGAAAAGGCATGATTGCAGCTTTTCCAATACCGAAAACATATAGAAAGAGCAGTAGGGCGACTAACGGCCCTTCAATCTTGCCTAGAAGAATTCCGCCACGTGTGAAGTCTAGAGATCCAGCTATGACAAGAGTCCAAATAATCGCAATTAGTTGTAGGCCAATGGAGGTTCCAATTAATATTCCAAAATAAGTTCTGGCTCCTTTCAAGGCCTCACTGGAGCCTTTATGGGCAACTAGTGGGTAAGTAGTTAATGTCAGAGCTTCGTAAAAGAAAAATAATGTAAATAAATTTGATGAAAATGCTATTCCCATAACCGAAGCGATAGCTAAGGAGAAACAAGCGAAAAACCTCCCGTGATTTTCCTCTTTGTTTTTCCGCATATAGCCAACACCATAAATATGTGTAACGATCCAAAGTCCGGAAGCTAAAAGAGCAAACAGCAAACCAAGAGGCTCAACATGAAAAGATATGGTTAGTCCGCTTGCCACTGAGAACAAGATCATAGTGTCCGTCGTGTTATTTCCTACATTATATAGGATTATACAAACGTTCAAAAATGTAAGAATAGAAGAAATTAAAGTTATACTATCTCTTAGGTTTGGGTGTTTTTTTATATAAATATTACATATTGCAGCCAACAGAGGGATGATAATACTTAAAAGAATTGCAGTATTTGTTTCCACTAGAATTCCTTTTCCTTAAAGCGAACCAAACGACCCAGCATAGAGACTTTTTGCTGCCATTTGAGATGTGGTCATTATTGCTTCTGTATTTAAACCAAAATAGATACAAGCAAGAGCTCCCACCCAGATTGGGAGAAGCATCGAAATAGGTGTTTCAGCAGTTAATTTTTTTGACAGGAGTGGCTTAAAATATATTGTTTCTATAACTCTCCAACAATAAATTACTGCAAGTAAGGAAGTGAGAACAATCGCAATAGCCACCGGCCACCAGCCTATTTCCAATGCAGATTTAACCAGAAACCACTTACTGATAAAACCTACTGTCCCTGGGACTCCAATTAGGCTTAAAAAACCCACGACGATTGCAGCACTTGTCCAGGGCATTACTTTTCCGATTCCTTCTAAGTCAGAAAGAAAAGAGCCCCTACCTTGTAAAACGTAAGCACCTATTCCCATAAAGAGAACAGCTTTTGTGATTCCATGATTGAAAATATGAATCACAGCAGCGGTTAAACTTGTTTCAGACATTAAGCCTATTCCTAGTAGAATATATCCAATTTGTGCAATGCTTGAGTAAGCTAAAAGTTTTTTAAAATCACTTTGGAAAACAGCGATAACAGAAGCAGAAAACATGGCCATAATAGCTAATGGTAATATTATATATTCGAAAATAGATATTTTAGATAAAAAGTTTGGATGAAATATCGTAAACATAAATCGTAAAAGCATATACACCGCAACTTTTGTGGCAGTAGCTGCAAGGAAAGCCGTAATAGCGGAAGGCGCGTATGTGTAAGCACGAGGTAACCAAAAATGGAGCGGAAAGATCGCCAATTTTAAACCGATCCCTATAACGATGAACACAAAACCTGATCGAACAGTACTTAATGATTCCTGACCTTTTATGAGGTTAGACATGTCAACCATATTAAGAGTGCCCGTGGCCATATATAGAAAGCCTATGCCAATTACGAAAAAAGTTGCTCCAATCGTACCCATAATTAGGTAGTCAAAAGCTGCAGTCAGTGCTCGCTTGTCTCGATAGGAACCTTGAGCGATAAGGACATATGTAGAGAGTGAAGAAATTTCTAGAAATACAAAAACATTAAATGCATCTCCTGTAACAGCCACACCTAATAGGCCTGTTAAGCATAGTAGATACGCTGCATAAAAAAGTGTATGCTGTTCTTTTGGGATTTCGAAATTAATGCTCTTGTATGCATAGGGAAGGATAATGGTACTTACTAAAGTTACTAGAAATAGTATTAAGGCACTTAAACTATCTACTCGATACTCTATGCCTAGAGGTGGTGCCCAACCCCCTATTTGATATGAGATGACGCTCCCATCTATAACTTTTCCGAGTAAAGTTGTTGCGATCAGTAAGGAAATTACACTGGAAATAAATGCTAACCACCAAGCAATAATTCTATTGCCAATTACGACAGCTAGTGGAGCAGCTATAAAAGGAATTAGAACCTGTAAGATTGGAAGATGATCTGACAAAGAGAATGCTAAGTTATGAGGAGCTTCCAGGCTCATGCTTTTCTTCCGTTTGTTAGGGCGTGCTCAGCAGATAATTCTTCAGTGCTTAATTCGAGTTCGATAGAGACGAGGTCGTCCTCTTCAATCGTCCCATAGGCCTCTCTTATTCGAACAGTTAGAGCTAAAGCTAAGGACGTCGTTGAAATCCCTACCACAATGGCAGTTAAAATTAAAACGTGAGGCAGAGGGTTCGAATATGTTGTCGTTGAATCTATTTTCATGTCTAAGGGAAAAATTGGTGCTGTTCCGCCTGAAACTTTACCCATTGAAATGTAAAACATAAAAACAGATGATTGAAAGATATTTAACCCTACAATTTTTTTAACAAGGTTTCCTTTAGAAATTACAATATATAAACCTGTCATCATAAGCACTATGAACAACCAGTAATTGATATGACCTAGTATGAAATTCAAGGTAAAAAGGTCAATCATTACCAGTCCTCATCACGTATTTCGGACGTTCGTCCTGCAAATGCGTAATAAATTGAAACCATAACTCCAGTTACTGTTATCCCTACGCCTAACTCCACTGCAAATATGCCGTAGTGTTGACCATGAACAGGGTGGTGAGGACTGAATGCAGTATAATCTAAAAAATTTAAACCCTGAAAGAAGCTCACAATCCCAGTGCCTGAGTAAAGAAGAACACCGATCGCAAGCATTTTATGCGCAATCCAAGGTGGAAGAACTCTTTGCACATGATCTAAGTCGAAAACTATTCCATATATAATAAACGCAACGGCCATTATTACGCCTGCTTGAAATCCACCTCCAGGTGAATAATCTCCATGAAACTGAACATAGAATGCAAATAACATCATTGCTCCGACTAAAAGCTTTGTGATTACACGAAGTATCAAATGATGCCGCACTATAGTTTCCCTGATTTTTTATATTCTTTGCGGCGACGCCTCTGAAGCCCACTAAGGAGAAGGAGAACTCCTACACCTGCCGTAAATACTACCGCAGTTTCCCCCATAGTGTCGTACCCGCGATAACTTGCTAAAATTGCCGTGACGATGTTAGGAACGCCAATTTCAGATGGTGACCTTTCAATGTACGCTTTTGAAACATGATTTTGCGCTGGAGAGCCTTCTTCTCCAAAATTTGGCATATCAAGTGTTCCATAAAATAATAAAATACCTGTACACATAACTACTAAAAGCGGAACCACGTTTGAACGTGAAGATTCTTTTTCGTGGCGAGAGGTTAATGAAAGAGCCGAGAGCATGAGTACAGTTGAAATTCCTGCTCCGACGGCCGCTTCAGTAAATGCTACGTCTACAGCATCAAGGGTCACTAGCAGTAGAGCTGAGAGCAAACTAAATACCCCAGACAGCATTGCCACTCCAAATAACCCGTGAGTTCTTGTAACTGCAATCGCTGTAACGACCAGTAAAGTAAATAAAATTATATTAATAAATGTTTCCATTAAGGGCCTTTAGTAATTTTTTTCTTAGTTTAATTTTTAGATTGAGTGGTGTTTTTAACTTTTGGAAGCAATCCAGATACTAGGGCAGCGTTAGCCAAAGCGTGAG
>JAQBUS010000325.1 GCA_027623875.1 Pseudomonadota bacterium | reverse complement strand
GAAGATTTTCTCTTATACAGGTTAAGATATCTGTGAGCCGCCTACGACTTCCAGAATGCATTAACGGTGACCCAGATGCTACAGTTAGAATATTTAGGTGTTTTGCAATTTTAGAAAAATGTGTAAATCTCTTTCTATCATTTCCATCGTAAACGGGGCTCATCAAAAAAAAAGTTTTTTTTCTAAGGACCTTTAATATTTTCCCTACCTCTAATTTCCAAATGTTAGGGCTGGACTTTATTTTCTGTGCTTCGTTTGTTGGGTGTATTAATAATATTAGATTTTCTCCAAACTCAAGAACATCGTCTGTGTCTAAAACACAGCCGCCTTTCGGTGCTGAAAGACGGCCTTTTGAGATAAGCCGAGATAGGTTCCCCCATCCAACCCTGTTTTGGGCTAAGATTGTTATAATTATATTGTTTTTTAAAATTAACTTTGCTGCTGGAATTAAGCGTGGGGTATTATGTATTTTTTTTTGGCTAATCTTACTTTCTTTAAATATATATTTTATGTCCAAACAGGCCTTGTGCGCTCTTACAATTCCAGAAACAGAGTTTTCATCTGCAATAGCAAACGCTTCCATTCCAATTTCTGCTGCACGATTTGCATACTCTTCAGGATGAGAGCCACCTTTAAGAAAAGTAAAATTTGAAGTAATGTTTAATTCAATAAATTTCATTTTTAAAATAATTTGTTCTTGTTTTGTTCTATTAAAGATATCTTAGTTATATTCAGCTAAGTCAATGCTTTTAAGTTAAGTCTTTCCTTTGCTAACAGTGTGATTTGAGGTAAAAGGATTGGATGGTTAAAGAAAAAAAAAGAAATTATAAAACTTCACCTAAAAGTTACATATCAAGATTTTTTTTATGGATATTCTGGGGGGTGTTAATATTGGTTGCGTTACTATTCTCTATAATAGCAGTCTATAAATTCGTGGACCCCTCAAAAACAATTTATATTTTAACTGAAGGTAGGCGACTTAAAAATTTAACCTATGAGTGGAGAGATATTGACCAAATATCCACTAATGCTTCTCGGGCGATTGTTGCTGCTGAGGATGCAAACTTTTGCAACCATTGGGGTTTTGATATTCCAGCGATACGTTTGGCTATAGAAAATGGTGGTAATGTAGGTGCCTCTACAATTTCCCAACAAACAGTAAAAAATGTTTTCCTTTGGCAGGGACGCAGTTGGTCAAGAAAAGCGTTAGAGGCTATTATTACACCTTTAGTAGAGGCTATTTGGAGTAAGAAGAGAATACTAGAGATTTATATGAATATAGCTGAATTTGATGAGGGAGTTTTTGGTATAGCTACAGCTTCTATGTGGTATTTTGGAGTTGATGCAAAAAATCTTTCTCTAGAGCAGTCTAGTTTGCTGGCAGCAACTTTGCCAAATCCAAAGAATTATTCTGCTAGAATCCCAACATCTTATTTGAAAGAAAGAGCAAAAAGAATTTCGTCTGGGGCTGTTACAATTGGTTTAGACGGACGTTCGACTTGCTTTGAAGGGTAACTATCTTATACACATAGCTATGAATCGTCTTTATCATTTTCCTTTGTCGCCATTTTGTAGAAAGGTGAGACTGGTTTTAGCAGAAAAAAAAGTTGAGGTTGAGCTTGTCTATGAGCATTATTGGAAAGGCTCTATAGAGTTAATTAATCGAAATCCGGCGGGAAAAGTACCTATTTTAAGAATTAATGATTTAACGTTAAGTGATAGCCAGGCGATATGTGAGTATTTAGAGGAAACAATAACTGATTTTCCTTTAATGCCAGAAGAACCACAAGACAGGGCAGAAGTTAGACGGTTAGTTTTTTGGTTTGATGATAAATTTCATCATGAAGTAACCTCTAATCTATTATATGAAAGAATTACCAAGAAAATAATTGGTTTAGGTCATCCAGAGAGTAAGAATATAAAGCTTGGATCAGATAAAATAAAAAATCATTTGGATTATATTGGATCTCTTTTAGAGGAACGTAAGTGGCTTGCAGGAAAAGTTTTAACGTTAGCTGATTTTACTGCGGCAGCACATTTATCTTGTTTAGATTATACTTCTGATGTTGATTGGAATAGAAATATTAATGTTAAAGACTGGTATGCTAAAATAAAATCTAGACCAGCCTTCCGGTCAATTTTAGCAGATCAGATTTCTGGTTTTCCACCGCCCTCTCATTATACGGATCTAGATTTTTGACTCTAAAAGAAGAGCTATATAAATACGCCTTGTCCGAGGGTTTTGCTAAAATAGGGACTTGTAAACCAGATTCTATTACTGGTTCTAAAAACGGATTGAGAACTTTTATAAAAAAAGGTTTTCATGGGCAAATGAGCTGGATGGAAGATAAGCTTGAACGAAGGTTAAGTCCAAAAAAAATCTGGCCAGAAGCTAAATCAGTTATAATGATGGCAGATCTTTACACTCCGAATTATGATCCAATGGAGCTTCAGTGTAAGCCAGATAGGGGTATGATTTCTGTATATGCACAAAATCGGGATTATCATGATGTTGTAAAAAAAAAACTAAAGAGAGTCGGGCGTTGGCTGTTAGCCCAGGAACCGAAAGAATCCATAAAGGTATTTGTTGATACAGCACCTTTGATGGAAAAGCCTTTAGCCCAGGCAGCCGGTATTGGATGGCAGGGAAAACACACTAATCTTTTGGCTCGAGCCTTAGGGAATTGGTTTTTTTTAGGAGCTGTT
>JAQBUS010000324.1 GCA_027623875.1 Pseudomonadota bacterium | reverse complement strand
CAAAATATAAGAAGTAGGCAATTGCAGTCGATATAATCGCAACCCCAATTACACTGCCCCAAACATGTAAAGAGAGAGATAATGAGGGTAAACCATCTACGTACAAGGCAATTGGAAATAGTATAATTGTACCGCCCAAAAGCATTCCAAAAGCATTTACAAGGGGAGGGTAATTTGAAAGGTATTTCTTCCCCCAAACACCTGCGAAGGAGTAAGAAAATGCTGCACCAAGAACAGCTAGTTGAGCTAAGTTTTGGATATTGAAATTAGAAAGTGCGTCAATTCCAATAATAACAGCAACACCAAGAAATCCAAGGAAGGCACCTAAAATTTTTCTAACTGTTAATGGTTCGTCTATCAGTAATATTCCTGCTACAACTGCGCCAAATACAGCTGTAGTTCCATTTAAAATTGATGCAAGCCCACTTCCGATACTTACCTGTGCCCAAAATATTAATGAAAATGGGATAGCATTATTTAATGCCCCCATAATCAGAAAGTTAAACCATGCACGCTCTGATAATGGGATTTTTAAACCTTTCCACAAAACAACAATAAATATGGGCGGTAATGCCCAAAAAACTCGGTGAAGTGCTACAGTTAACGGTGGAATTTCAGTTATTGCTATTTCTGCAAAAAAAAATGATCCTCCCCATACGAAGGCTAAGCCAAGTAACAGAAGTCCAGAAGTTAGGTCAATTTTAGGTACAAGTTTACTGTTCATCCTTTACACTCTTATTTTTTATAAAATATATCGACCCGTTTCTTGCGGAAACTAGAAAGATAATGCCTTTTTGTCTTTGACAATTAATGAATCAAAGCCCACATGGAAAGTTCCTGCGGTAAGTAAGAGGGGGAAGTGGTCGGTAATAAGAGAGTAGAACTCCTAACGATCAGATTTATTTAACCAATAAGACTTTGTTTTATAATGTTCTTATTTTAAATGTTGTTACAAGAGTTGTTACACTCTAATATTTACAGTATTTTTTAGAATTCTTTTGGAGTACCAATTGGCAAATGCAGCAACATTATGTTCAAGATGTGGCGAAAATGGGCCTTGTGTTGCATCAGGTGATCTCAGCCCTGAGAATTGATTTTCCAACGCGCCAATATCTTCGTCTAATGCCGTATCCATTCTGTCATAATAAATTTTAGAAATTTCATCAAAGTCATCGCGATTAATCGTTTCTGGATGAAAACATGTCGACTGAGTAACAAGGCAACTACTTTCTGTTAATGGAAATGCTTGATAAACCCAAAGAGCATCATTGGAGCACGCAAATGTCATTGTTGGAAACATCCAAGTATAACGCGCACCAATTAAAGCATCTCCAGTAAGATTGGGCATATTAGGAAAAGCATAATCTTGCTGACTCTCCAGTAATCCTCCTGTGCCTTCTGTTTCTCCAAATTGTGATGAAAAACTTCCTGTAGAACCATCCCCTTCCCTTGGTGTGAGGTAAACCGCATCAATGCTATCCCTGTGAACAACAGGCAGATGGTAATATTCGTTAAAAACGTCGATGAAACATTTCCAGTTAAATGAGAACTCTCTAGTCCAACTGCGGGTCATGACCATATCTGATAAAGGCCAGCTCTGATGTAATTGTCCAAAGTTACCCAACCATTCATCAATAGATATTGGGTTCACTTCAAAACTTATAAACAAAAAACCAGAACGCTCAGCTAAACAATATTTTATTAAATCATTATTGCATTCTTTGAATGCTTCAGATTCTTCCATCCGCGGAGCAGCCGCCAATGTTCCATCGGTTCGATACAACCAACTATGGAAAGGACACCTTATTCCTTTGACAGAACCATTTCCGTTCAATAGTCGCGCACCGCGATGGCGACAGCTATTTGCCAACGCATTAATTTTATTTTGATTATCCCTTATAAGAATGATTGGCCTATCAATTACGTTCAATGTCTCAAAATCACCAATTTTGAGAACTCGGTCAGCGCGTCCAATCGGTATCCAACCCTGATTGAATATTAAAGATTTTTCTAGGTCTAAAAACTCAGAAGATGTGTAGGCCCTAGGTGGTAAGCAAAGTGAATTTTCAGCGAACCCTACGCATAATGATAATTCTCGCTGTACACTTTCTGAAATCATCTAAACACCTTTAAAAGATAATGAGGCCAAAAATTAAAAAAATTTGATTGGCAATTTGTTAAATTTAGTTTTTTTAAGTCGTTTAGGTCCAGTGATTTAGTTGTTATGTTTGTAAGGTTATCTACTGTAAGTCCTAATAAATAGTCAATGCACACGGATTTTCCATATAAATAAAGGACATATTAAGGGAAAATAATGGTGGGTGATAAGAGACTCGAACTCCTGACATCTTCGGTGTAAACGAAGCGCTCTACCAACTGAGCTAATCACCCGCCATGCGTTTTCTACTCTTAAAACACTCTTCACCGCAAGTATAATTTAGAAAAATTCTTAAAAAATTAAATAACATATGTTGTCGATTTACCAGAAATAGAGTTTTTATTATCAAGGAGGAAACCTTAGAGGTTCAGAGCCCTTTCTTCTCCATTCTTATAATGAAAAACAACACCCTGCGTTTGTTGTAGCTTACAGGTTTTAACATAGCTCAAGTTACACAATACCCCCCTAATAACACTCAGCAAAACCCCATGGGATACTATAATAGAAGGTTTATTAATATTGCCTAAAAAAGATTTAGCTCTTACCAACAAAGCCCCATATCCTTCGCCTTC
>JAQBUS010000323.1 GCA_027623875.1 Pseudomonadota bacterium | reverse complement strand
GCCACGTGGTATGGGTCTTTTCGATCTTTTTTTCCGTGGAAATCCAGATGAAACGCTCCAAATAAATAAGGGAAAAGAAGAACCCCTCCATAGATCAAAAGGGCACGTTTGTTTCTTCTATAGTAAAAGTTAACCCCAAGCAAATTGATCATCATTACTAAAAATGAGAGTCCAAATACCCCAACAACTGATGCCAATTGAGATGAAATATTAAACCCTGTTAGAGACAACCCAACGGGATTCCAAGCGAACCCACACAAAACAAAGAGGCGGCTCCACTCCAATAGGGTCCAAAGAGCTGATATTCCCAAAATGCGCCGCAAGGAAATCGGCCCTTTTTTCGGAAGAAAAAGTGACAATATTCCAAACTCCGCTCCAAGCCACAGCGCAAGGCCTCCGTAAACAAAATAGATATAGGTTCCTTGATACGTTGGAGAAGCAAACCAAGAGAGCTGCACAAGTTGCACAGCAAAAAACCAAAGCGCAGAGACAACATAACGGATCTTCTTAGACTGAATACGCAATAGCACAAGCCACATGAGAGCTAAACCAAAACTACTTGCAAAGACAGAAAGGATGGGGCTGATATGAGGCTGACCCCAGGCAA
Organism: Pseudomonadota bacterium; assembly: GCA_027623875.1. GTDB lineage: Bacteria > Pseudomonadota > Alphaproteobacteria > Rhodobacterales > Rhodobacteraceae. Next base: position 2,130 of record JAQBUS010000323.1, on the reverse strand, counting down.
AAAGTGCCCAACTGACAAGAAATAAAACTGCCGTAATCATTTGCTAGCTCGATAGGGTTGAGGCCCAACAAGGAGATAGAGAAGCGCTCCGATTAACGCTAAGTTCTTCAAAAATACTCCAAGTTCTTTATGCAAATCAACGCCGATTTCAAACCAAAAGGCATGAAAAACAATTGTTGTTGGAATAAGAAAGAGAAGGAGAAACAAAGCCCCCCACCTTACTTTAACCCCGAAGAGAAGAAGAAAGCCTCCAACAATTTCTAAAAAGGTTGCAATCCCTAAAAGGGTCGATGCGCTCCCCACAAGAAACTCATGCGCTTCACTGCTAATAACAGTTCCCTCAAGATGCATGTACCAGTTCGAAAATGTCGTTGCAAGGGCATCAACAGTCCTTTGCCAATTCATGAGCTTTCCCGCTCCTGCGAAAAGAAAAATGAGACTAAGGAAACCGCGGGCGATGTAAATCATTGTCTTTGTCATACCGGGCATAATGACATACTCCTCCATTTTGTTCCAAATTTCGCTTGTGAACAAACCAGACCTGTTGCCGCCTCTCAGACCCCACACAATCGAATAAACCATTAATTAACTTAATATTAGCTATTTAAAGATACTTTTTCGCTCGTAGCTCACAGCAAAATAGGCGCTCTAAGTGACTTATAACAAGTGTTATAATAATTATTATAATTAATTAAACGAGTATGGTAAAATATAATTATAACAAAGTGGCTAATAACAAATTAAGGGAGAGAAAATGGCACTACCTAGTACAGGTGCTTTAGGAGTCGTTGAGTCAAAATATGAAGCATCTTCTTCTCATACCGTAGCAGCACCGTCAGAAGATCCAACACTAAACAGATTGCATGGATTGTTTCAAAAAATGAAACAAGGTGTCGATTTTTCCTCTGGAGACAGAGCCTTTCTAGAAGAGGCATCTAAACGCACACCTAGTAATAGTGAATGGTTTGGTTCTTTCTTTGTGACTCCCTCAGATGAATCAATGGTCAAGAGAATTGCGACTCTCTCAGGGTATGTCCTAGGAGGACGTATTTCAAGCGATGACCTTATTGCAAATATCGAGCAATTTTTTGATGGTAGAACAACGATTACCGCTCGAGAAACTGCTTCCATCGCTAGTTTAATAACGACTTGCGTAGAAAACGATCCCTCGTTCGATCAAGCTCTCAAGGGCTTCCTTGATAAGAACAATCAGACCCCCCCTTTCCGCGAAGAGCTCATCGACATTGTGACAGCCTTGAATAAAGTGGAATTACCAAAGCCTTCAAAAGCTGGCACGGTTGTTGCACGTGTCCAGATCTCAATAGAACATCATGAACTCCCAAGAGTTTTAGACGTTCGATACAATGCCCAAGGCCACCTAGAAATTATTGATGGCGCTGTTGCTACTATGGATGTCTCTTGCTCACAAAGAATCTCAAACGCTGAGCTTCAGCAAATGCAGGAAATCTATACAGGATTAACCGCAGGGACCTATTTCAATAATCTTGGAATGGTTTTAGAGTTTGCTAAGTTCGTCAGAACTGAGAGAGCCCTAAACCCACATATTACGCTTGATCAAGCATTCCAAAAGTTTAATCCAAATCTTGTCGATATGTTTGATAAATATAAGTCTGGAAATTGTGGAGTTTTTGCGAATAAATTTTGCCATGAAGTTGAACAGCAAATGGGAATTAAAGGGCAACGCTTAGCTAAAGTGACTGAAAATGCATGGACAGGAGTCCCCATACCTGGAACAGAAGATTCACAGATAAAATGGAACAGATTCTCTCAGGAGGTTCAAGGAGCCGATCATACGAATGTTGGTTTTCCATTTACTAGTGGTAAAGATGGACGTGAAGGTTACATTCAGTTCGCTTGTTCATTTGAAAAAGATCGCGAGGATGAAATTAGCCTTTTTAAGGGAACCAGTCACCAATCTGGAGTCGACAGATTCTTCCAACAATCTGGGTACACACGAAGCTTCCTTCCTGACAGAATTTTAGATGACAGCCATATTGGTAAATCTGGATTAAAAGCGCGGTTTAAGGCAGCAATGTCAAATGGAGGAAAAACGATGGGGGTAGATTTCTTAAGAGGAAATTTCTATCTCAATCCTAGCTGGGCAAAAAC
>JAQBUS010000322.1 GCA_027623875.1 Pseudomonadota bacterium | reverse complement strand
TTCCACCAATATCTACTGCTATTCGATATGCCATATTATCACCATTCATTATTAAAATTTCTATTAATCGATATATTACTACCTGAGAAAAAATTGTTTTGAATTCGAAGTGCCGCCGATTTCAGCTCGTCTATCAAAGTTTGTTTTCGTTCGTGAAAGTTAGGGGAAAGCATAACCATATTTATAGCTGCACGCGGCCGGCCGGCCAAATCAAAAATAGGCACTGCGACCCCACAGGCTCCATTAAATCGCTCATCAATACTTAAGGCGTATCCACGCGATCTGCACTTATTAAGGCGTTCAATAATATCATTTACAGAAGTTAAGGTTCTATCAGTTAATGGTATTTTATCCACAGACTCTAGATATAGGCGAACCGCCTCAGTGGGAAGGTTTGATAAGATTGCGTGACCAAGTGAAGTGCACCAGCCTGGAAGAATCGGGCTTTTTAAAACAGTGTAGCTCATGGCTTCAGTGGACTGCCTAAAGTCTATAACCTTTACATCACAACTTCCACTTGGCACACCAAGAACTACACTTTCATTAAAGAGAGAAAGTAAACCATCCATTTCTAAAGCAGCCGTTCTCCGAATCGCTCCAATCATCCCACCTACCCAGATAGCATCAGGCCGCAACGCCGGATTTAACATATAAGCTCCGCCAGTTACTTTATGAAGATAACCTTCTTGATAAAGAGTTGACATTAGGGTGTGAGCGGAACTCTTTGGTATATCTATATTTTTTGCTATCTCTGATAGAGTCATTGGCGACTTTAAATCTTCAAATATCTCCAAAATACGTAATGTTCTAACTGAAGATTTTACACTGAAATTTCCCAAATATTTTTCCTTTTCCACATATATGGATAATAATTCATGTATATAAAAAGTATTGACTAGGAAATGAAATTTTGTAAATATTTAAAAAATATATTAAATTCGAATTAGCAAAAATAAATATGATTTAAGATACATACAAGTTAGATACCCGGGGGGGCAAATGGACAGAAGAGTTTCTATTGTAACCGGCAGCGCTAGAGGAATTGGAAAAGCGTGCGCGCTAAAACTTGCAAGCGCAGGTTCAGCAATCGTCTTAATTGACGTACTAGAAGAGGCGCTCGAAAACACAAAAGCAGAAGTTGAGGCCCTAGGCGTACCATGCCTTAGTTTTGTCTCTGACGTTTCTAACCATACACATGCGAAGCAGATTACAGCAGAGATTATTTCTTCATGGGGTCGAATTGACGTTCTGGTAAATAATGCTGGCCGCGCCATGCCTAAGGGGATCTTAGAAATAACAGAAGAAGAATGGACGAGTACAATCGATGTTAATCTAAAAAGCTGCTTTAATTGGATACAGGCAGTGGCTCCGCACATGATTGAAGCTAAATGGGGCAGGATAGTTTCCATGTCTTCTCTTAATGCTCATAGCGGGGGGGTCACTGCTGCAGTTTCAAGATTTTCATATGCTGCAGCCAAGGCTGGGATTATCGGGTTAACTAGGGCGTTAGCCAAGGAGCTGGGTCCCGACATATTAATAAATGCTGTTTGCCCTGGATTAATCAAGACTGAAATAACTAAAAATGCTGTTATTTTGTCTCGCGAGCCAGAACTAATTAAGGGAATAGCCCTTAAGAGGGTAGGCACGACACAAGACGTAGCTGAGCTAGTTTACTTTTTAGCTCTGACGGAACCCAGTTTTATTACTGGGCAAGATATCACCGTGGACGGGTTCCAGTGGAACAGGTGAGCCTAAAAACCAACAAACGAAAGGAAAATAAAAGTGTTTAAGATTAATACGGTAAAATATTTAGCACTAACCGTTGCTATATCATTAACGGGGGCATTTATAGCCCCTGGGAACGTAGAGGCGAAAAATAAATTTGTTTTTGCAAACTCATCCCCTTATGACACATTAGACCCTCACACTGTTTATGACGTTGGCCGAGTCGCAACGAGAATAAATCTATATGATGGCCTTATGAGCTGGATGGACAACCCTCCTCAGCTTCAACCAACATTAGCTGAGAGCTACACCATCTCTGATGATGCACTAAGTTACACATTTACACTTCGCAAAGGCACTAAGTTTCATGACGGCTCAACTCTTGAAGCTGATGATGTAGTCTATTCAATGGAACGCCTCCTCGGAATGAAAAAGGGCGCCTTCTCGCTTTTCTCTAACATCATAGAGCCAGGCACCACAAAAGCTTTGGATAGCAATACAGTTCAATTTAATTTGACGGAGCGATCTTCTGTTTTCCTAGCAACGGTACCAGCTCTTAGTATAGTTAACGCAGACTTAGTAAAGTCACACGAAGTTAACGGAGATTGGGGCGCAGTGTGGCTCTCACAAAACGAAGCCGGATCTGGCTCTTTTGCACTAAGTAGATATGATCCTGCGATTGGATTTAGTGCAAAAAGATTCCCAGACCATTTTCAAGGTTGGGGAGATAAATACCTTGATGAAATCGAATTCAGAACAGTAGTTGAAGTTAATTCTAGGGTGTTAGGCCTTATGAATGGCGATTTCCACGGGACAGATGGTTATCTACCACAAGATCAAGTTAAACGCCTTGCCGCTTCTGACAATGTAAACGTACTCGCAGAGGAATCTATGCGGATTTTCTATTCTATTATTAATAATGGTAGAAAGCCGTTTGATGACATAAACTTAAGAAAGGCTATTTCTTATTCTTTTGATTACGATGCTTTCATAAATGATATTCTGTCTGGATCAGCGGCTAGAAACGTTGG